>CAITHQ010000180.1 GCA_903892305.1 uncultured Alphaproteobacteria bacterium | reverse complement strand
GAAACTCACCATAGAGCGACGTCTCGCCAGTAGATGGGTTACGCGTGAAGGCAACGCCGGTCGCAGAGGTGTCGCCCATATTGCCAAAAACCATGGACTGGATATTGACGGCGGTGCCCCAACTCTCGGGAATGTCGTGCATGCGGCGATAGAACTTAGCGCGGTCGTTCATCCAGCTTGAGAAGACGGCGCCGACGGCTGCCCATAGCTGGGCCTGTGGGTCCTGCGGGAAAGGCTCTCCCCGCTCCTTCTCCACAACGGCCTTATAGTCGTGGACAACAGACTCCCAATCCTCAGCGGTCAGGGCGGTGTCGACATAGATCTCCAGTCGGTCCTTATGCTCATCGAGGATCTCTTCAAAGATATGGTGATCGATATTGAGCACCACGTTGGAGAACATCTGGATGAAACGGCGGTAGCTATCAAAAGCAAACCGCCGGTCCCCGGCTAACCTGGCTAGTCCCTCGACCGTATGATCGTTCAGACCAAGATTGAGAACCGTATCCATCATGCCTGGCATGGACGCCCGGGCACCTGAGCGCACAGAAACCAGCAAAGGATTCTGAGGATCGCCGAAGGACTTGCCGGTCAGCTTCTCCACGGTCGCCAGACCATCTGCAACCTGATCTTTAAGGTCCCGCGGATAACGCTTTTCGTTTTCGTAATAGTGGTTGCAGGCCTCTGTGGTGATGGTGAACCCAGGGGGCACCGGGAGGCCCAGGGCAGACATCTCCGCTAGATTGGCACCCTTGCCGCCGAGCGTTTCCTTCATCGAGGAATCCCCGTCAGCGTGCCCGCCGCCAAAGGAATAAACCCAGCGCATCTTAGAAAGCGTGTCGGTCGACATACTGGAAATCTCCTAGCTATTGACCTGTCCGAAGTCAGCGACCTTACCCATAGCGTCACGGACCTGGATGAGCAGTTTCAGTCGGTTGTCCCGTTCGGCGGAAACCTGAGAATTGACGAGCACTTTTTCGAAGAAGGCATCCACGGGCCCACGCAGGCCCGCCAGGGACCGCATGGCAGCTGCGAAGTCTTCAAGACTGATCGCCTTGACCACCTCTGGCACCACAGAGCCGACCGCGTCTATGAGCCCGAGTTCCTCTGTTGAAGCTCCCGCCATGGGCATGGCGTTGCCTTGTGGCAGTAGCCCCTTCTTCTCTTCAGCCTTAAGAATATTGGTCGCCCTTTTGTACCCGGCGAGCAGATTGGCCCCATCCTCGGTCACAAGAAAGTCCGACAGAGCCTCGACCCGCGCAACAATTCGCACTAGGTCGTCATCGCCCAGGGCATAGACCGCGTCCACCAGATCATGACGCTTGCCCTGATCGCGCAGGGCGACTTTCAATCTGTCCGCCAGAAAGGCCAAGACCTCTTCAGACACCTCAGAATAGCGCCTGAAGCTGTAGATGATTTCACCCTCAGGCGGATCACCTGCTGCAGCCGATCGGTCAAATAGGATGTCGAAATTGTCCTTGGTGGTGACCACCTGCGGGACGCCCTCTATCAGGGCTGCATCGAACTCTTCGAGATACGCGGCAAAGACCTGAGACGGGGCACGGGATTTCGGCCCCAGATAACCAGTGGTCCTGCGGGTCGAGATATAAAGCGCCCTGCCCGGATCCACATAGCAGCGCAGGGACTCATACCAGTCATTGACCAACTGCCGGACCGGCGCACGAGACTCTGACCCCAGCAGAATCCGGATCACCCCCAGGGCCGCCCGGCGCAAGGCGTAAGGGTCCCTCGATCCCGTAGGTTTCTCATTTATGGCGAAGAACGCCGTCAGCGTGTCGATTTTCTCTGCCAGGGCCACAGCCATGGTCACAGGCGTATCGGGGGCCTCATCAGATGCGCCAATGGGCCGATAGTGATCACGGATGGCGTCGGCGACGATAGGGCTGATCTTTTCAGCGCGGGCGTAATAGCCACCCATCAACCCCTGGAGCTCAGGAAACTCCCCAACCATGCCCGTGGTCAGGTCTGCCTTGCAAAGGCGGGCGGCCAACATGGCCTTGGCAGGATCCGCCCCGACACGCGGCGCAATGGCCTTGGCCAAGTGTTCCAGACGTTCGACGCGCTCAGCCAGAGTGCCAAGCTTGGCATGAAAGGTCACGCCGGATAGCTTTTCCAAGCGATCCTCAAGGCGCACCTTGCGGTCTTCATCCCAGAAAAACCGGGCATCCGACAGACGGGCGGACAACACCTTGGCATTACCCCGCGCAATCTCAGCGCCGCCGTCTACCGCCTCGATATTTGCGACAGTTATAAAGTGCGGGGCAAGCTTATCGGTCGTGGCATCCTTGACCGCGAAATATTTCTGATGAGTCCGCATGGACGTGCGGATGACTTCTGGCGGCAGGTCAAGGAAGGTCGGGTCCATATTGCCCAAGACAGGCGTTGGCCACTCGGCAAGTCCGGCAACCTCATCGAGCAGCCCTTCGTCCTCGACCAATTCCAGATTCCGCGCAAAACACAGGGTCTTGGCAGCTTCGACGATCTTATCCTTACGGAGCTCGGGATCGAGGATGACGTAGTGCTTTTCCAGCCCAGCCAAGTAGCTGTCGAAGTCCTTGACCTTGAAGGACCGGCCAGACCCCATGAACCGATGACCGCGGGTAAAATCGACGCTCTCGACCTCGTCGATCATGAAAGGGACTCTCTCCCCGTCAAAGAGGCAGAGGATGTGCTTAAGCGGGCGCACCCATCGCAAAGTTCCACGCCCCCAGGTCATAGACTTAGGCCAAGGGAAGTTGCGAACAATCTCATCCATCATCTGCGCGACAATGTCGGCTGTCGGGCGACCAGCGCGATGAATGTGCGCGAACCAGACACCGTCTCGCTCCACAAGGTCGGCCATCTTCAGGCCCGTCGAACGCAGGAACCCTGACATGGCCGCATCGGGCGAGCCTACCCGTGGCCCTTTGCGCTCTTCGTGACGATCACCTTGGGCCGCAGGTAGCCCCTCGGCCACGAGGGTCAGTCGGCGTGGGCCCGAGAACGTCTTTAAGGCTTCGGGAAGCAGGCCCTCAGCCGCTAGCTTTTCACGGGCCAGCCGTTCAAAGTCGCGCGCAGCCTGGACCTGCATCCGGGCCGGAATTTCTTCCGAAAACAGCTCGATCAGCAGTTGGGGCATGGGT
>CAITHQ010000179.1 GCA_903892305.1 uncultured Alphaproteobacteria bacterium | reverse complement strand
GACAGCCGGTAATACGGCATTGGTGGCTTTGGTCGCCCCCATCGTCGCGACTGTTCAGGCAGCAAATACGTCTGGTGACGCGGTGGTAACCTTCACGACCACGCCAGCGACGAGCTCAAACTCCAATCCGACCGCAGATAATGGCCAGCCAGGCTCGACAACCCCCGGAACCAGTACGGGCGGTGATTCAACTGGCTCAGTCTACGTCGGCTAATCTACGAGTGTGCCGGGTGGGTTGCTCACCCGGCATTCGCGCCTTGGGGTGTCCCATTCTGAGCGCCTGTTAATTCATACATACGTCCAAAACAGGAATAAATAACGTGACTCCCCATCGCAATTTCCTCCTGGCAGCGTCGACGGCCTTCGTCCTTGTGGGCGCAGCTTGCTCTGCCTTCGCCGCTGAGACCAATGCAGCCATTAGCCTTGATGAACAGGCCGCGGCTCCTAGGTCCAATTTCACCCGTGATCGCAATGTCTCCGTGTCCTCGCGCCCGCATCCGGATTATCAAGCGCCCGGCATTCGCGCCGGATCCTTCTTGCTCTATCCAAAGCTGACCCCCAGCCTTGAAAGCAACGACAATATCTTTGCGCAAAAGTCCGCAAAGACCAGCGATACCATTTGGCGGGTTCAGCCCGAGCTGACCCTGTCCTCGGACTGGAACACCCATGCTGTTTCGCTCTACGCCCGGGGCTCGCTCAACCGCTACAGCAAGAACGACTCTGAAAACACTGACGACTATTCTGTCGGTGCGAACGGGCGTCTCGACATCGCGCGGGACTCTGCCATCAATGGCGGCTTAAGCTTTGGTAAGGCGACTGAGCCGCGGACCTCGCCGGACACCCCGACTGGCGCGATTGAGCCGACCCGCTACCAACAGACCAGCGGAAATCTGTCTTATTCCAAAGAATTCAACCGCCTGAAAGTCTCGGGCCGGGTGGGCTCGGATAAGTACAACTACCAGGACGTTGCCACCAAGGCCTACCCCAAGGTGCCCAAGATCGACCAGGACTTCCGCGACCGCACCGAAACCGCGATCTCGGGCCGTGCAGACTATGCCGTCAGCCCTGATACAGCGCTGTTTGTCGAGGTCGTCGGCAACACCCGTAATTACCGCTTGGACAAGCCTGCCGTCTCCCTGACCCGGGATTCAAAGGGTATGAACGTCTATGGCGGTGCCAATTTCGAGCTCAGCGCCCTGCTGCGCGGCGAAATCGGCCTGGGTTATATGAAGCAGAACTACAAGGATCCCACCCAGAAGGACGTCAGCGGCTTTGGTGCTCGCGGTGTTGTGGAATGGTTCCCCTCTGAACTGACCACGGTCACCCTGTCGGGCAGCCGGAGCATCAAGGACTCGGCGGCCCTAAAGGTCACCTCCTACATCTCCAACTCCATCTCCCTGCGTCTTGACCACGAACTCCTGCGCAACCTCATCCTGGGTGCCAACATCGGCAGCACCACGGACGATTACCAGGGCTCGACCCGTCAAGATAAGGTCACCACAGCCGGCCTCCGGGGTACCTACCTCATCAACCGCAATGTGGGTTTGACGGCGGGCTATGCCTACGAAAAGCGGACGACCTCTGGTCTCGCCGCCGACCTGGGCGCGGCTTACACGGTCAATAAGGTGACCGGTGGTCTGAACGTTCAATTCTAGAAAGCGGGCTTAAGCACCTTAACGTGGCACGACTCCTGCAGGAGTTGCCACGGTTGTCCACCTACGGGCCAGACGGCAGTGCACGTCTGGCCCCACTATTTTGAGGCGTAGCGCGTCATGACCCAATTTAATCCTCCGACCAGCAGCGGAGAGATGCAGGCCCAGCCCATGGGCCAGGAGGGTTTTGCCGCCGGCGGCATTGCGCAGCAACTGGACCTACGCCGCATCTATCTTGCCTTCCGCCGCCGTCTTCGGCTGTTGAGCGCTGTCGCCCTGGCGGTCTTCGTGGCTGTGGTGATGGTCACCCTGCAGGCGACACCGAAATACACCGCCACAGCCAATGTCCTGTTGGACACCCGCAAGGAAAAAGTTTCCGACGTCCAGGAAGTTTTGTCTGGCCTGCCCGCGGACTCCGCCACCGTCGATACCGAGGTTGAAGTTATAAAGTCCCGGCAGCTGGCTGAGCGGGTCACCAAGGCCCTGACCCTTGAGGCTGACCCGGAGTTTAGCAGCCAGGTCCGCAAGCCCTCGGGATTGGAAGCCGCCGCCGGGGGCATAGGTGCCCTGTTTGGCATGACCCCGCCGTCCGAAATCAAGCTCAGCCCCCTGGCCTTGCAAAAGCAGCATGAGCGCGTGGTCGATAACGTGATGAAGGGCCTCAGCGTAAAGCGCTCGGGTCTGACCTATGTGATCAATGTCTCCTACCAGTCGGAGAGCCCGCAAAAGGCTGCGGAAATCGCCAATAAGTTCGCTGAGCTCTATCTGCTCGAGCAGTTGGAAGCCAAGTTCGACGCCACCCAACAGGCCACCAAGTGGCTGAACGCCCGCCTGGAAGAACTCCGCGGCCAGGTGCTGAACGATGAGGCCGTGGTCCAGCAGTACAAGATCGACAACAACCTGCTCAGCGCTTCAGGCACCAGCCTCACCGAGCAGGAAATCTCCAGCTATAATCAGTCCCTGGCCCAATCCCGCGCCCAGGTGGCCGAGGATAATGCCCGCCTCAACACCGCCAAGCAGCAGCTCGCCCACGGTTCCAACGGCGGCGATGTGGGCGAAGCCCTGGACTCTCCGGTCATTCAGCAACTCCGCGCCCAGCGCGCCACGGTGTCTGGCCAGGT
>CAITHQ010000178.1 GCA_903892305.1 uncultured Alphaproteobacteria bacterium | reverse complement strand
TTCAGGGTTTCACCGACCCAATGGCCCCGCGCCAGATCAAAAACCTCAACCCGGCCCTTCACCTCATCGAGCAAGTTGACCACCACCTTACCGGCCGTAACATCCACGGACTGGATGGCTTGCCTGGGTCCCGGCTGGAAAATGATCTCGGGGGTCGGGCCAAGGTCTGCCAGTTTATAGGCGATGACTGACCCTGAACCTGCGCCCTGCCAATCTTCCTTCAGGGTGAAGACCAGGCGACCATTCACATAGCCCTCAAATTGGGACTTCAGCGGCAAGGGGATCCGGACCTGTTTCCCGTCCTTCAGAAGGTAGAATTCGGTTTTGAAATAGACCACTTCTCGTCGCAGGACGATGCCATCTAGGTGACTCGTCTTGCCCCTCAGGACGGCGAAACTCACACCAATGTCCGATGTCTGGGCCCGGAAGATCTCTGTCGCAACGCCCTCACGGGTTACGGTCTTGATGGCCAGAGGATAGCCCGAGGCGGAAACGTCGGAGGGGGTCCAGGCGCGGGCCGCGATCAGGGTGTCGGCGTCGAGCCAGTCATTGGTCTGCTTGCTGGCGGGCGCAGTGAATCCGCCTTCGACAAAGCGCTTTGTGAGGGTGTTGAATTCACGGATCTCAAGGGCATCACTGCCTCCGTCGGAGAGCCTAACCAGACACACCGCGTTATCCGGCTGGCGGCAGGTTGCTCCCTTCCAGACCCAGTTTCGGCCATCAGCCTTTGATAGGGCGTCCAGGTCCAGCAGGGTCTCCCACTCTGGCGCCTTGGCGCGGTAGGATGCCAGGGATGCATGACGCCAAATGCCGTGGACGTGATCTCCATCCTGCCAGAAGCTATCGACGCCGCCGGCTCGAAAGTCAGGCCATGGAATACGGTCTGCGGAGGTGAAAATGGCCCTAGCCTGGGTATGGAAGAGCTCATAGCGCGGATCTGATTCCAGGCGCTTTGCAGTCTTGGCATTTTCAGCGGCGACCCAGGCCATGGAGCTGGGCGACTCGATGTCTTCCAGGTTTTGGAAGGGGTCGATCTGTTGGGCCAGGGCGCCGGGTGCGGAAAACGCCAAGCTGGCTAGGCAGGCGAGTGCCAAAAAGGATCTCTTCATGATCGAACCAAACGCCGCGTGAATTGAATTATTCCCTCTAAGGTGATCCAGGAAGATTTCTCACCTATAAACGCCGAACCATGAGCCGTCCGTTTCTGAAAATGAATGGGCTCGGCAACGACTTTGTCGTGGTCGAGGCCCGCGCCCTACCCTTTGAGCCAACGGCTGATCAGGTGCGAAATATTGCGCGCCGCGAGGGCGGGATTGGCTGTGACCAGCTGATTTCCATATCTCCTGGCCAGGCAGATATTCCCTTGGTCCGCTTTTGGAACGCCGATGGCGAAGAAGTCGGGGCCTGCGGCAACGGCTCCCGCTGCGTGGCCTGGCTGCTCATGCAGGACGCGGGCATCGATCAAGTGGTCTTTGATACCCAAGGCGGTCGGCTATTTGCGCGCTCAGCAGGCGAGTATCTTGTCAGCGTCGATATGGGCCCGCCTCGATTGAGTTGGGATCAAATTCCATTGGCTGAACCCATGGACACCCGCGGCATTGAACTCCAGGTCGGCCCCATAGACGCCCCCCTGCTGCATACGCCGGGCTGTGTTTCCATGGGCAATCCCCATGTGGTGTTCTTCGTTCCCGACATTGACACCGCGCCGGTCCGTGAGGTCGGCCCGCTGATTGAACACCACCTGCTATTCCCCGAAGGCGTCAATGTCGGCTTTGCCGAGATCAGGGCCCGGGATCACATTCGACTTCGGGTTTGGGAGCGTGGGGCGGGTCTGACCAAGGCCTGCGGCACCGGTGCCTGTGCTGCCCTGGTCGCCGCCGCCCGCCGAGGGCTTACAGACCGCAAGGCGACCTTGGAATTGGACGGGGGCGATCTGGTGATTGACTGGCGGGCGTCCGATGACCACGTGATCATGACCGGCCCTGTGGCCATCGAATTCGAGGGTCAGCTGCCATGACGGCCAGGGTCGATATTGTCACCTTCGGCTGCCGGCTCAATGCCTATGAGAGCGAGGTCATCCGCGCCCGTGCCGCCGAGGATGGCCTTGAAAACGCGGTGGTCTTCAACACCTGTGCTGTGACGGCGGAGGCTGTTCGCCAGGCGCGTCAGGCCATTCGTAAGGCACGGCGAGAACGCCCGGACGCCCGTTTGATCGTCACCGGCTGCGCGGCACAAATCGACCCTGCGGCTTTTGCAGGCATGGCCGAGGTCGATCTTGTCCTGGGCAATACAGAAAAGGCGGCAAAGGGTTCCTATGCCGCCACAGCCCCCGAAGGTCGGGTCAGGGTCAATGACATTATGAGCGTGCGGGAAACCGCCGGTCACCTGATCGACGGGCTGAAGGACCGCGCCAGGGCCTATGTGGAAGTTCAGAACGGCTGCGATCATCGCTGCACCTTCTGCATCATACCCTTCGGACGGGGCAATTCCCGTTCGGCCCCGGCAGGGGAAGTCGTGGATCAGATCCGTCGATTGAGCGCCCAGGGCTATCTCGAAGTGGTTCTCACTGGCGTTGATGTGACCAGCTGGGGTGCAGACCTTCCCGGTCAGCCGACCCTGGGTCAGCTTGTGGCCCGGATTCTGAAGTTGGTGCCCGACCTGCCGCGCCTACGTCTATCCTCCATAGATGCCGCCGAGATCGACCCCGATCTCATGGCCTGTCTGGCCCGCGAACCTCGGCTCATGCCTTATCTGCATCTGTCACTGCAGGCCGGGGACGATATGATCCTCAAGCGGATGAAACGGCGTCACAGCCGCGCCGACGCCCTGAAACTGATTTCTGATGTGCGCGCTGTCAGGCCAGACGTCGCCTTCGGTGCTGACGTCATCGCCGGGTTTCCAACCGAGACCGAGGACATGTTCCGCAATACCCTCTCCCTGGTCGATGAGGCAGGTCTGTCCTTCCTGCACGTCTTTCCCTACAGCCCCCGGCCCGGAACCCCAGCCGCCCGCATGCCACCTGTCCCGCGTGCCGAGGTCAAGGATCGCGCCGCCCGTCTTCGAGCTGCGGGGGATGCCGCTCTGGTCCGCCATCTTCAGGGCCTCGAGGGCCGGACGGTCACGGGTCTTGTGGAGCGGGGTGGGATCGCCCGCGGTGAGGACTTTACCGAGATCGCCTTTGAAGGGGCGGGTGAAATCGGATCCATCATCGACCTTAGGGTTACGGGCTATTCCGGATCCCGCGCCCTGGCGGTTTCAGTCTGATCGGCCTGGACCTCGCCGCGACCTGGATAGCCGGGTAAGGACCAGGTCCACAGCAGCCCGCCAGCCCGCATGCCAAAGCCCACGAGAAAGCCCATTGTCCCCGCGGCTAAACCAGGCACTCCAGCCCACTGCAGGGCCACAAAGGTCGTCGCCCCGAGACCTGCGCAGGTCACATAGATTTCCCGTCGCAACAGCACGGAGGGCTCGTGAGCTAGGACATCGCGAATGACCCCGCCGAAACAGGCGGTCAAGACCCCCATCACCATGGCCGATACAGGCGGTGCACCCAGGGCACCTGCCTTCGCGGCACCAATGACTGCATAGGCACCAAGGCCTAAGGCGTCCAGCCAGAGCAGGACCCGTAGCCGCCCCCGGCCTGGGCCGACAAACCACACCACCACCGCAGCCAGACCGCAGGCCACCAGATAGGTCGGTCTCTGCACCCAGAAGACGGGTGCCCCCAACAAAAGATCCCGAAGAGTTCCTCCGCCCACTCCGGTGACGGCGGAAAAAAACGCGAAGGTAACAATGTCATGCTTGCGTCGGGCGGCGGCCAGGGCCCCGGTGGCGCCGAACATGGCGACGGCAGCATAGTCCAGGGCAATCACGGCGGAGGCGATGGAGACCATAGACATTCCCTAACGCGGATGCCTTTGCGCCGCCAGTCTGCGGCGTGGGTCTCAAAGGCTGGTCTGCCTATCGCAGATACTCTAGAAGCGGCACTATGACTGAACCTAAGATCGGATGGCTGCAGCGTCTGGCAGGTGGGCTCTCGCGCTCGTCCAAGGCCTTGACCGAACAGGTGGCTGCCACTTTCACTAAGCAGCCCTTAGACCAGGCCAAACTCGATGAGCTGGAAGAAATGCTGATCGAGGCTGATCTGGGTCCCTACTCCGCCGCGCGCATCACCAAGGCCTTTTCCGACGCCAAGTTTGGCAAGTCCGTCGACGAGCAGGAAATCAAGGAAGCCTTGGCCGATGCCATCGGCGATGAGCTTAGCGCGCGACAGGGTCACTTCGACCCCCTGACCGGACCTCGGCCCTATGTCGTGCTCTTCATCGGGGTCAATGGCTCAGGCAAGACCACGACCCTGGGCAAGATCGCCGCCGACCTGACCGGCAAGGGAGCCAAGGTTCTCGTGGTGGCCGGAGACACCTTCCGGGCCGCCGCCGTCGAGCAGCTGAAGGTCTGGGCTGAGCGGTCCGGTGCCGCCTTTATCAGTCGCCCGCCCAATTCCGATGCCGCGGGTCTGGCCTTTGATGCTCTCGAAAAGGCTAAGGCCGAGGACTTCGACGTGGTCCTGATCGACACCGCTGGCCGCCTGCAGAACAAACAGGGCCTGATGGATGAGCTGCTCAAGGTTATACGGGTGATCAAAAAGGTCGACCCTGACGCCCCCCACGAGACTCTCCTGGTCCTTGACGCCACCGTGGGACGCAATGCCCTGGCCCAGGAAAACATCTTCGGCAATCAGATCGGCGTGTCGGGGATCGTCATGACCAAGCTGGACGGTACGGCCCGAGGCGGGGTCCTGGTGCCTGTGGCTCAGGCGTCTGACAGCCCCATCAAGATGATCGGGGTTGGTGAGGGAATTGAGGACCTTCAGCCCTTCGACGCCCGTGCCTTTGCCCGCTCTCTTGTTGGCCTGGAGGCCAAATGACCCTGTCGCCAAATGCCCGCAAATGGATTCGCGCCGTTGTCGACTATGGCGGCCTCGTCGCCTGGATGGCGGCCTATTTCCTCGGAGGGCGTAATCTCGTCAACGCCACCTGGGCCTTGGTTGGCGGTTCCCTCTTGGGTTTGGCCCTGGGACTGATCTTTGAGCGGCGCATAGCGCCCGTCCCCTTGATCGCGGGTGCAGCAGGCCTTGTGTTTGGGGGTCTCACCCTTTTCTTCCACGATGCCCGGTTTCTGAAGATCAAACCTACCATAATGAACCTGGTTTACGGCATCCTGCTGCTGGGCGGTCTTGCCTTGAAAAAGACGCCACTCAAGCTTTTGCTTGGGGAGGCCTTCCCCCTCACCGATGCTGGATGGCGGATTCTCACCCTGCGATATGGACTATTTTTTATCGCCCTGGCCGGGTTGAATGAATTCGTCTGGCGCACCCAAGCAGACTCGACCTGGGTGCTTTTCCGTTTCCCGGGCTTGATGATTTTGACGGTGCTTTTCTCCATGAGTCAGGCCCCTGTCATGATGAAACATGCCCATTCTGAAACCTCTGGCGGTGCGGGCGCTTAGGGGTTTTTGACTGTCTTCAAACTGACGTTTTCCGTAGTTATCTTCCGCCGCGCTGAGACGAGGGATCATCATGGCCAAGGGTAAAGCGAAATCTGCAGGACCGCTGGATCGGTCCCCCAGTCATTTGCTGCACAGAACGCTGCAGGTCGCCCTTGATCTCTACGCGGAAGAATTCGGTCCGGCGGGCATTACCCAAAGGCAGTTTGCGGTCTTGGCCGCTGTGGAAAGCCGCGAAGGTTTGACCCAGACGGAACTGGTGGGCCTGACGGGAATTGACCGGTCGACCCTGGCAGACATGGTCGCGCGAATGATCGTCAAGGGCCTGCTTGAGCGGCAGAAGTCTCCAACAGACGCCCGGGCCAATAGCGTGCGCCTGACTGCTGAGGGCCGCATTGTCCTGACAGAGGCCCAGCCCAAGATGGAGGCCGTCGATACGCGTCTGCTGAAAATGCTGTCAGGGAGCAAGCGCGAGGTCTTTACGGGCCTACTGCGCGATCTGGTCGCAGCAGGAGACCCTGAGGCCCCGGTAAAGCCGAAGAAGTCCAAGGCTGAAAAAGCCGCCAAGGCCGAAAAGAAGAAGTTGAAAAAGGCGGCCCAGGCAGACGCCTAAACTCTGATGTCGAGGAACGAGCCCGGGCGCAAAATGCGGCTTGGTGTTTCGGTTGGCGCTGCGGTCATGACCTTCTGGACGGGTGCGGAACGGCTAGGTGCCGCCCGCTCGACGGCGGGTGTAACGGTCCCTGTCCCAGTGAGTGCGGCCTGGAAAAAGGCGCGCTGGGCTGCGCTACGTTGGGAATCGACCCGGGGCGTCGCAACTGGATTTTGAAAATTCGTCTGGATCGGCCCAGCCATGACGCCCTCAAACGTAGTTAACCAAACATGACCATGGAGGGTTTACGGTCAAGGAAAGGTTAACGCTGCAGTTGGATCAGCAGGCTTTGGACGTCGGTCTCTGACAGGGGGGCGGGGTATTTGGCCAGAATGGTACCCTTGCCGTCCACCAGATAGGTTTCCGGGACCCCCGTGACGCCCAGCTCAATGCCAGCCCGGCCATCACGGTCTACCAGCCGATAGGCATAGGGGTCGCCCACCCGGGCTAAAAACGCCTGAGTATTGGCGGGTGCATCCTTATAGGCCACGCCGATCAGCACCACGCCCTTGCTCTTGAGCGCCATTAACTGGGGGGCCTCAAGTTCGCATGGTGCGCACCAGGAGGCGTAGACATTGACAAGCACCAGTTTGCCGCCGGTTGCCAGACTGCGCAGGGCGATGGGCCGACCATCGTCCAGGCTTGGCAGGGTCAGGTCTGGCAAGGGTTGGCCCACCAGGGCCCGAGGCTGGACCTTAGGGTCATGCTTGAGGGCGTAAAGACTGAAGAGCAGGGCGAGCGCCCCTAGAATGGCCAGGGGCGCTAGGGCGAGCCAGCGGGTCACGATCTAGCGTCCTCTTGGGCCTTCAGCTGTTCTGCTTGACGTTTCCAGTGCGCAGAAAAGCGCAGACTGGCGACCGTCAAGAGGACAAAGACCAGGGCGCTGATCCCATAGGCGGCCCAGATAAAGCCCTCATATTTTCCGAATTCCAAATCCAGCATGGCTTAGGTCCGGGCCAGTCGTGACAGGGCCGCATCAGCTCGGCGGCGCCAAACCTCCCCCCGGATACGGACCAGCCAAAGAGCCCCAAAGGCCGCCATATAGGCCAGGACCATCAGCAGGAGGGGCACTAAGAAGACCGGGGCCATTTTTGGCCCGCCCTTGGCGAAAACCGTCACGCCCTGGTGCAGGCTATTCCACCAGTTTACGGACCAATGGACCACCGGCAGATTGACCAAGCCGACAAGGGCCAAAATGGCACATGCCCGCGCCGCCTTTGCCTCATCGTCCAGTGCGCTCCGCAGGGCCATATAGGCCAGATAGAAGAGAAACAGCACCAGAACGCTGGTCAATCTGGCATCCCAGACCCACCAGGTCCCCCACATGGGCCGCCCCCAAAGGGAGCCGGTCACCAGGGCTAGGGCTGTAAATCCAGCACCCAGGGGCGCGGCCGATTTCGCTGCGGCGTCGGCAAGGGCATGGCGGAAGACTAGGGATAGGAAGCTGGCAATCCCAAGGCAGATATAGGCAAACATGCTCAGCCAGGCGGCGGGCACATGAATGAACATGATCCGGACAGTGTCGCCCTGTTGATAGTCTTCCGGGGCGGTAAATCCGAGCCAAAGGCCTGTGACCGCCAAGAGGACTGCAGTCGCGCCGAACAGGGGCGCTGCCCACCTGGAAAAGGCCATGAACCGCTCAGGATTGGACAGAAAGGCCGGTGCCGAGATCATGGGTGCGGATTAGACCTCAGCGCGTCCAGGGGCAATGAGATTTCGGTAACGCCTGTGCCTAGGAAAGGGCGTTACGACAGGCGGCGGCCATGGCGAGGGGCCCTAAGGCGATGGCAGCAGTAGCATAGGCGCACAGAAGTACGAACCCCGCGCCCCAAGGAAGGCCCGATGCAAAGGCATCCAGGGCGCCACCGCCAAAGATCACTGGCGGGGTAAAGAGGGGCAGAACGATGACCGCCGTCAGCAGGCCGCCGCGACGGGCCCCAAGGCTAAGCGCAGCCCCTATGCCGCCAGCAAAGGCAAAGGCAAGTCCCCCGATCATGGCGCTTATCAGGACCAGGGGGGCCAGGGCGGGGCTGCCGCCCAGGGCGATTTCCGTGATCGGTGCGGCCAGGGCCAAGGGAAGGCCTGTCGCCAGCCATTGGCCCAAGCACTTCAGGGCGCAGACAAACTCTAGCGGCAAGGGGGAGAGGGTCAGAAGATCCAGGGCCCCATCTTCATAGTCCCGCTCGAAGAGGCGATCGAGGCCAAGCAAGGTGGCAAGGGCCAGGGTCACCCAGGCGACGCCGGGCGCCACCGCCGCCAGGCGGGCAGGCTCTGGACCGGCGGCTAGGGGCAGTAAGGTGGCGACGCCGAGGTAGAAGCCAGCCGACACCAAGGGCCCGCCCCCGCGCCCCCAGGCCAAGGCGGTTTCCCGCTTCAACAGTTCCCAGGCGAGGCTCATGGATTAATCTCCAGAACCTGGGCTGGAATGGGCAGGGGGTCATGGATTGCCGCGACGATCATGCCGCCCGACCTAAGATGATCGCCCATCATCTCCCCGAACCGGGTCCGCCAGACCGAGTCTAGGGGACTCAGGGGCTCATCCAATAACCAAAGGGTTCGGGGTGCTGCCAAGAGCCGTGCCAAGGCCAAACGGCGCTTTTGACCCGCCGAGAGCCTTCGGATCTCCAGGTCCAACAGCCTGCGAATGTCCAGGCGATCAATAGCGCTGTCCATGGACGACGGGTTTCCCCCCGTCCAGCGGGTCCAAAAGGCCAATTCATCCCGGGCCGTCTGACCGGACTTTAGGCCATCTGCATGGCCGACAAGGTGAATTTCAGTGCGGCGCGCTTGATCCGAATCTTGTCCACCAAACGCGATCTCGCCTGTGTCCACAGACAGAAGGCCTGCGATCGCCCGCAAAAGACTAGTCTTTCCAGACCCATTTCGGCCCGTCAAAGCGCAGGCTTGGCCGGCACCCAGATTGAGGTTCAGGCCTTGGAAAAGCGGCCTTCCGCCTCGGCTGATGGCAAGTTCTTTGATTTCCAGGGCAGACATCATGTCAGAAGGGTCCAGCCCGAATAGACGCGCCCCGCGTGAAGGGGTATGACGCCACCGGCCGACGTCCCTTCGGGGGGTATTCGCGGCGCGGGGGCGAACGCTGTGTGTCCGCCTCGTATAGCGCGCGATCTCCGAGGTAGGCGTTCTGCGGCCGTAAACAGAGGAAGGATTCCTAACAATGGCTTCAATCGATAGCCTCAAGACCCGCCGGGAACTCAAGGTGGGAACTAAGACCTACATCTATTACAGCCTTCCCGCTGCGGAAGAAGCCGGTCTGACCGGTGTTTCTCGCCTTCCGGCTTCCATGAAGGTGCTTCTTGAGAACCTGTTGCGCAACGAAGACGGTGAAACCGTTGGCGGCGACGACCTCAAGGCCCTTGCGGCCTGGACCGAAAACAAGGGTTCTGTGGAGCACGAAATCAGCTTCCGGCCGGCCCGGGTTCTGATGCAGGACTTCACCGGCGTGCCTGCGGTGGTGGACCTGGCCGCCATGCGCGACGCCATGACGCACCTGGGTGCCAACCCTGAAAAGATTAATCCACTTAGCCCAGTGGACTTGGTGATCGATCACTCGGTGATGGTCGACTTCTTCGGCACCGCCAAGGCCTTCGGCGAAAACGTCGATCGGGAATATGAGCGCAATATCGAGCGATATCGCTTTCTGCGCTGGGGCTCGTCGGCCTTCAACAATTTCCGCGTCGTGCCCCCAGGCACCGGCATCTGCCACCAGGTGAACTTGGAATATCTGGCCCAGACCGTCTGGATCAATGACGATGAAGGTGCGACCGTCGCCTATCCCGACACCGTGGTCGGCACCGACAGCCACACCACCATGATCAACGGCCTGTCGGTTCTGGGCTGGGGTGTTGGCGGTATCG
>CAITHQ010000177.1 GCA_903892305.1 uncultured Alphaproteobacteria bacterium | reverse complement strand
CTCAAAGAGGCCGTCAGCGAGAATGTCATTGCAGGCCCGGCCATGAATCGCCGGGCTCAGTTTCAGTTTGGGTATAAGCTGACGCCGGGCCCAACTGGCCAGGTCAGTTCTGGAATCGGTCAGGGCATCGCCAAGGGCACGATCACCCTGATCGCCCCCACAATCTCAATCGACCATACAGGTCAGACCCTACATATCGACGGGGTCACCATCACGTTCCAGATGACTCCAGGCACCGAGGCGCCTGCGGAAATGAATCTCTATTTCCCAGACTGGCGGGTCCTCTGTATGGCGGAGAATGCAAATGTCTCCATGCACAATGTCCTGACTCCCCGGGGGGCCTTGGTACGCGATGCAAAGGCCTGGGCCGATGATCTGACTCAGTCCATCGATCTGTTTGCAGATCGCACCGACACCATGTTCACGAGCCATGGCTGGCCACGCTTTGGGCAAGGAGTGGTGAAGGCGTTCCTGACGGATCACCGGGACGCTTATAAGTTCCTTCACGACCAGTCCGTGCGCATGATGAATTCAGGCATGGTCGGATCGGAAATCGCGGACCAGATCGCCCTGCCCTCTGTCCTGGCCAAGGACTGGTTCAATCGGGGCTATTACGGGACCATGAGCTTCAACAGCCGGGCGGTCTATCAGCGCTATATGGGCTGGTATGACGCCAATCCGGTGCACCTAGCTGTACTACCTCCCGCGGAAGAAGGTCGGCGCTATGTGGAGGCAATGGGCGGCTCTGAAAAGGTCATGAGCTTGGCCCAAACAGCCTATGAAAAGGGCGACTATGGCTGGACGGCGACCCTGCTGAACAACCTGATCATGTCAGACAAAAACGCTGCAGACGCGCGACTTTTGCTCGCCAAGGCTTATGAGCAGCTGGGCTATCAGTCTGAAAGTGCAATTTGGCGAAATATGTACCTGACGGCCGCAGGCGAGCTTCAATATGGCGTGATCGCAGGAACGCAAGGTGCCGGCTCAAGCGACGTCGTCGGCGCACTGCCATCGGCTATGATTTTCGACCTTCTTGCTGTCCGTCTCAACCCGGCAAAGAGCGGTGACAGGCAATTGCGAGTCGCGTTTGTGTTTCCGGACCGACAGGAAAGTTTCATCCTGCAGGTCAACCATGGCGTTTTGACTGCAAAGCCAACTGTCGGGAAAATCGAAGCTGACGCGACCTTGACACTCAATCGCCAAGTCCTTCTTGGCGCTTTAGTCGGGGGGCAGCCCCTTGGACCAAGGATCGCTAAAGGCGAAGTAAAGGTCTCGGGAGACACTGGAGCCCTGGCAAGATTGATCTCCTGGTTTGATCCGCCAGCGCCTGACTTTCCTATTGTCACACGCTAGGCGACTGCAATTTACCCCTCCCGGGCGTCTCCAATTTGGGCATTGTCTTGGAAGGCCTTCACTTCAATCCCACTGCAATCCTTGCGCAGAGCGAATGACACGCTAGGTTCTGGTAACGCCAGACGTTTGGAGATCCAATGGCCCAAGACCCACCCGTAGAAGACTTGATGCACTATGACGCCATGGCGCAGGAAGCCCTGCGCGGCGTCGTCAAGTCTGCCCTGCGCAAGGCCAACCTGCCGGGCGGGCTGCCAGGGGCTCATCATCTTTATATCACCTTCAAGACTCAGGCCCCCGGCGTCACCGGGCCCATAGACCTGCTTTCTAGGTATCCAGATGAGATGACCATTGTCCTGCAGCACCAGTTCTGGGACCTTGCCCCCGGCGAAACCTTCTTCTCCGTCGCCTTGAAATTCGGCGGTCAGCCAAAGACTCTTTCAGTACCCTATGCCGCCCTGACCCGTTTTTATGATCCCAGCGTCCAGTTTTTGCTGCAATTTGAGGCCTCATCGCAGGCTGAGACGGAACCACCAACTACAGCGCCCGAAGCACCCATCGATCCAGACGCCCCAAATGTTGTGTCACTCGATCACTTTCGGAAGAAATAGGTTTTCTCATCCATGACCGACGTTGCATCGACCACGCCTGAAGTTCTGACCGACGATGCCATCTTGGCGCGATTTCAACGTACGAAGAACCAGCCGACCGGCTCGCAGACCCTCGGCTTTCAAATCCTTGCCGTAAATCAGGCTGAGAAGCGGGTGGAAGTGGCCTTTGAGGCCCGGGCCGAGCTCCTGCTTAATCCCATGAAGCAGATCCAAGGTGGGTACCTTTGCGCAATGCTGGATGAGGCCATGTCCGTCGCTTGCATGGTGGCATCTGGTATGACCCACGTCGCCCCGACTGCCGAGATGAAGACTAGTTTCTACCGCCCCGCTCAACCCGGTCGCATCAGGGGCATTGGGCGTGTGGTGAAATGGGGCCGTACCATCGCCTTTACCGAAGGCGAGCTCTACGATCCTGAGGGGCGACTTCTGGCAAAAGCGACCGGGACGGCGGTGCCAACGCCATTTCAGAGCTACAAAAAGTAATGTTAGCCGCCGAGAGCCTTCGGCGTCTTGCCGCCCTAGTCCTCAGCTTCTGCGTGCTGGCCAGTGGAGGAACTGCGAGGGCGGAGTCTCCCTTTGCGCACTGGGCCGCCATCGTCGTGGCTGGCGATTGGCACGCCCATTCAGGTGGGCCATCAGAAGCCTTCGACAACGCGAGGCGCGATGTGTCCAAGGAATTGGTGCGCATCGGGTTTGCGCCCGATAATCTCAGGCAGTTTTCGGTACGACCGGAACGCTACAAGGACACAACCCCTGGCAAAACTGAGCCCAAGGGCATTTATGACGCCCTGGTCGCACTAACCGCAAAAGCGCCAGATGGGTGCCTTTTCTACTTTACATCCCATGGCGCACCCACCGGCGTTGTGATGGATCAGTCTATCCTGCCGCCGGGAATTCTGGGGGCGATGTTAGATAAGACATGTGGTCAGCGCCCAACGGTTGTCATAATTTCCGCATGCTTTTCAGGGGTTTTTGTTCCTGAACTAGGCAGCGATAATCGGATGGTTCTCACCGCCGCTAGGCCAGACCGAACGTCATTTGGCTGTGGAGAGGCCGACAAGTACCCCTATTTCGACGACTGCTTCCTGCAGACCACGCCGCAAGCTAAGAACTTCCCCAATCTTGGCTCCCAGGTTCAGGCCTGTGTGGCAGCAAGAGAAATTAAGGAAGGGATGAAACCTCCCTCCGAGCCACAACTCTATATCGGCCCACAATTGCGACCTGTGCTCCCTCTTTATGCGTTTCCACCACCCGGCGTACCAAAAGGGGGTTAGAGAATGCGGTCCCACGCCCTAAGAGATGCGTCCTCGCATTTTATCGGAGCCGCCCCTTCGCAATGACTGTCGCTAAAACCTTGGTCATCCTTTTGGTTGGACTCCTTGCGTCCGTAGAAACGGCGTCTGCGCAAAGTGCTGCGCCACTTCCAAGTGGCCCAATTCCGTATGCGACCCTCGCAAAGAAGTCTAAGCCAGCGGCTCCCGCATCAAGCCTCACCCTACCTGAAAAGCCTATGGCAGCCGTGGGCCCGTCCT
>CAITHQ010000176.1 GCA_903892305.1 uncultured Alphaproteobacteria bacterium | reverse complement strand
TAAGATAGGCTCAGACCCCGCGACTGCATAAGATCATTGGGCTAGCGGAATGATCTCGGTCCTAATGAAGTCGACACGGCTCAAGAGCATGCGCGCATTGTCCTCCGTCTGCGGGACATCTAACGGATAGCTGTCCGACAGATCCCGGGAATGGAGCACGTTTTCCCCCCAGTTCTCAGCGATGGCGCAGTAAAGATCCAAGGCGATGTCGGGCGTCGGCGTATCGTCTGTCTCAAAGTGCATGGACGGCAAGTCCCCGACAACAACCCAGCGCTCCCTGTCCTCAGGCAATCCACCCTGCTCAAACCGCATGAGGAAGAGCCCGATCATAGGCCCAACGCCAAAGGCCAGGGTCAGACTCTCTATGGGGGGCGTCCAGTTATAACTATGGACAAAAGCCTCCGCCTGAGCCGTCAGCGCCTTAACGGCCTCAACCTCCTCTGGGCTGGTGTAGTCAATGTCGAGTCCGACAGGGAAGCGGGATGTGTCAATCATAGGGTGCATGACGGATCGTCATATCAGATTTGTTTGGAGTCAAGAACAAATTGGCAACAACTAGCCCAACTAACCGACCTTGCCCCCCCTGCCACAAGACCTCGGCAGCGCTAATCGCAAGATATTGCTATCATACCTCCAATCTGTTTGCACCGACCACGTCTTCTTCGGACGGATCTGGGACCCCTGCCATGTCGGACCAGAAGTGCATCGGTGTATCCGTTCGAATTCGTCCGGATAGAAGGCCTGTAATGGTCGGAATGATGCCGAGGAGGCCAAGGCCGTTCATTCTGACGCTTGGCATTCTGACTCCGCGCGGAGCTATTGCAGGTTTGGGCGGTACTACCCGCCCTCCAAATGCCCTCGCCGTCCAGGGCCGACGCCCCCAGCGGGCTTGATCTCCATTGTTTTTGTGCTGCGCGATGTGTTCGTCAGGGTGCATAGGTTCAATATTGTCGAGCGTGTTGGAGCCGCCATCAGCGATCGCGCGCTTGTGCGCAACATGAAAGTTCAGGCCATCTGCCGTCCTTGGCCAGGGTCTGCCATGTGCTATTTCCCACTCTTTCCGAAGTCGCGGGTTGTGGGGATTTCCAATCTCCAGGACTTGGCTAATCTCCGGTTCTGCGGGGTTTGAAGGCAGATTTTCAGGGATTTGAGGCGCAAAATAGGGCTGGGAGCCGCCTGGGTGAACGGCGCGATAGCCACCAGAGCCTGTCGCGATCCATAAGGTGCCATCTGCGTTATCCGCAGTTTGATCACGCTCTGGCCGAGCAATTTGCCGACCGAAGAACTCAGCATGTCGCTGGTCGGCAGCAGACTTACGGGATTTCTCGATCTCGCCGGATGGTTGACGATACCAGCGCGCGAGTTTGTCGCCGTTCAAAACGGCGGGGTTTTGACGATTTGGCATCGTCACCCTCCTTGAACTGAAAAAGACGCACGACAGCTAATGCCTGCGCCTTCGAATTTTTGATGAGATTTAGATGTCAGGGCTTGCCCTGATCGAGGCCGTGGCGGATTTCGCCAACCTCAGAAGCTATGCCTCAAAATCGCGCCAAAAGCAAGAACAAAAAAGGAACATATTTCGCTCCGCTATCTTCATCCAAAGAACTGGCCCGTTGCCCCCCAGGCTGGCCAAGGCGCCCTGCGCACCCTGGCGGGGTGTTTCGGCTTCTCGGGCGATGATGTGGAAAAGCCCTGCCGGGTCCTGTCGGGCGGAGAGAGGGCGCGGCTGGTCATGGCCAAAATGCTGTTCGACCCGCCCAACCTCCTGGTCCTGGACGAGCCCACCAACCACCTGGACATGGCCACCAAGGAAATGCTGGTCGCCGCCCTGGCCGACTTCGAAGGCACCATGCTCTTCGTCTCCCACGACCGCCACTTCCTGGGGGCGCTTTCGAACCGGGTGCTGGAGCTGACGCCCGAGGGCGTGCACCAGTATGGCGGGGGGTATTCAGAGTATGTGGCGCGGACGGGGCAGGAGGCGCCTGGGCTGCATCCGCAAGGGTAGGGGGAGAATTACCCTTAAGATAGGCTCAGACCCCGCGACTGCATAAGATCATTGGGCTAGCGGAATGATCTCGGTCCTAATGAAGTCGACACGGCTCAAGAGCATGCGCGCACCCCTAGAGCGCCTCCTTCAAGCCCCGGAGGGCTTCAGGACAGCAGGATCACCGTGTCGCCCAGCCGGACCGTGCCGGGCTCGATGACCTCGGCATAGGTGGCAAAGCCCGGGGTTTCGTAACCTGCCAGCAGGCCGTCGGGATAGGCCTGTTTTTCGCGATAGCGGACTAAGGTTTTCATGACGTCGAGATCCCGCGCACCGCCTAAGGGATCCATGCCAGTGATCTGGCAGCGGGGCACTGCGCTACGGACCTTCAGGGTCGCAGCTCCGATGCGGATCAATCGACCATCCCAGCCGTCCTCCTCGTGCTCGATCACGTTGTCGAGCACCAGTCCGGCGCGGAACCGGGCCGCCTCGACCGGGGCACCCAGTTCCCGGGACAGGCGACGCAGGGAGCCGGTGGTGACGAAGGTGACGGGCAGAATGTCGATCGCTGTACCGCTGGAAAGGCAGCGCACCAGCCGGATCGGCCGTCCCGCGAAATCTGACAGGACCTTGGCCCAGGGACCCTCGACCTCTGAGACCGTAAAGGTGCGGATGGTGAAGTGATTATAGTCCCAGGATGGGCCGGTTGCTGCTGCTGGGCCCTGGATCACGAGGCCGTCGGGCAGGGTGAGGGACAGGCTGTCATTGGCCGCGTCAAAGTCGAAGCTCAGGGGAAAGAAGTCGCCGTGACGTTCGCTAGAGACAAACCCGTTGTTTGCTTCGACCAGGGCGAAATCGCGGTCATGGCGGATGCCCGAGCGATCAATCTCGACCGATTCCGGATGCTGAAACCGCGTCGCCTTAACAAACACTTGGCCAAGCTGTGCCACCTTGATCATGCCGCGCCTCCCCACAGGCCTGCAAATGCGGGCACGTGCTCAGCGTGGTCCGACCAGCCTAAGAGATCAAGCCTTGCCCGGGATCTGCAGCCACCCCGCCTGGCCCTGGCCAGCCACCAATTTGCGGCATGGGGGCGGGGCTGGCCTTTAGCCTCGCGCCTGTCGTCGCGCTTGAACTGGCCAGTACGATGAGAATCCGATGGCAGGTTTAGCATTCCTCCTGCCAGCCCTTGCCCCATACCCCCCGAACGCTTTATACGCGGCTCGCAAAATGGAGTATCTCATGGAGATTCGCGAAGGGCTCACCTTCGACGACGTTTTGCTGGAACCCGGCGCGTCTGACGTCATGCCGACGCAGGTCGACACCACCACAAGGTTCACCCGCGAAATCAGTCTGAACATCCCCATCGTCTCGGCGGCGATGGATACGGTCACCGAAAGTCGGCTGGCCATCGCCATGGCCCAGTCAGGCGGCATGGGCATTCTGCACCGCAATCTGACGGTCGAGGAACAGGCCGACCAGGTTCGGGAAGTCAAACGCTATGAGAGCGGCATGGTCATCAATCCGATGACCATCAATCCCGAGACCCCCCTTCGCGAAGTGCTGGAGATCAAGGCCCGGCGGCGGATTTCCGGCTTTCCGGTGGTCGAGCCCGGCTCGGGCAAGCTGGTGGGCATTCTCACCAATCGTGACATGCGGTTCGAGGGCTCGTCTGATGCCCCGGCACGGACCCTGATGACCTCGGAAAACCTGATCACAGTGCGCGAAGGCTGCACCCAGGCTGAGGCGCGGGACCTGCTGCGCCGTCACAAGATCGAGCGGCTGATCGTCGTGGACGAGGCCTATCGCGCCGTCGGCCTGATTACCGTCAAGGATATGGAAAAGGCCCAGGCCCACCCCCTGGCCGCCAAGGATGGCCAGGGCCGCCTGCTAGTGGGTGCCGCCTCCACCGTCGGCGATCCGGGCTTTGAGCGCTCCATGGCCCTGGTGGATGCCGGCGTCGACGTGGTGGTGATCGACACTGCTCATGGCCACAATTCTGATGTGGCCAAGGCCGTTGGGCGGCTGCGCCGAGAGGCCAACAAGGTTCAGATTATTGCCGGCAATGTGGCCACCTATGACGGGGCCCGCGCCCTGATCGACGCAGGCGCAGACTCGGTGAAGGTCGGTATTGGTCCGGGCTCCATCTGCACCACCCGCATTGTCGCCGGTGTCGGGGTTCCCCAGCTAACCGCCATTGCCGACGCCGTGCGCGCTGCCAAGGGCACGGGGGTTCCAGTCATTGCAGACGGCGGGATCAAGTATTCCGGCGACTTTGCCAAGGCCATCGCCATGGGTGCCTCTGTGGCCATGATGGGCTCAGCCTTTGCGGGGACCGATGAAGCGCCGGGGGATGTCTTCCTTTACCAGGGCCGTTCCTACAAGGCCTATCGCGGCATGGGCTCCTTGGGTGCCATGGCCAATGGCTCAGCTGACCGCTACTTCCAGAAGGAGGTCTCGGCCCTGAAGCTGGTGCCCGAAGGCATTGAGGGTCAGGTGGC
>CAITHQ010000175.1 GCA_903892305.1 uncultured Alphaproteobacteria bacterium | reverse complement strand
CAAGCTGAGGGAGGGCATGCACTGGGCCGCAGGCCAGCTCTATGGCTTTACCTTCCATCCGGTCACCGGCCTGCCTGTCGCCCATCCCGATATTAAGATCTGGGAAGTCAAAACCGCCGACGGCAACCATAGGGGACTCTGGTATTTCGACCCCTATGCCCGGGCCGGCAAGCGCTCTGGTGCCTGGATGAATGCCTATCGAGAGCAAAGCACCTTCAATGGTCAGGTCACGACCATCGTCTCGAACAACTCCAATTTCGTGAAAGCGGCCCCTGGCGAGCCTGTCCTGGTCTCATGGGACGATGCGACCACCATGTTCCATGAGTTCGGTCACGCCCTGCACGGCTTAAATTCTAGCGTGGTCTATCCGACCCTATCGGGCACCAATGTCTCGCGCGATTATGTGGAATTCCCAAGCCAGTTGAACGAAAACTGGTTTCCGACCCCAGAGGTGCTGAACCAATTCGCCCTGCACTACAAAACCGGTAAGCCCATCCCGGCAGACCTGGTCGGCAAGATCAACAAGACCCACACATTCAGGAAGGGTTTCGATGTCACCGAGTATCTGGCCTCAGCCTTGATTGACATGAAACTGCACCTGGCCGGTGACGCCGATATCGACCCCAGGGCCTTCGAAAAGACTGAGCTGGCTAAGCTAGGTATGCCGGAAGAATTGCCCATGCGGCACAGGACGCCGCAATTCCAGCACATCTTCGCCAGCGATGGCTATTCCGCCGGCTATTACAGCTATCTGTGGTCAGAAGTGTTGGATCACGACGTCTTCGAAGCCTTCACCGAGGCGAGCGGCCCCTATGACAAAGCGGTCGCCAAACGGCTGCATGACACGATCATGAGTCGGGGCAATACGACCGACCCGGCCGATCAGTATCGCGCCTTCCGGGGCCGGGACCCTGATGTGAAGGCCTATCTGCGAGACAAGGGTTTTCCTTTCGCCTAGGTGGCATTTCAAAGCCGCAGGGCATGGGGCCTGGTCCAGGTTCAGCGGCTTTGGTGCAAATCCTTGACCTTTCGGCGGGTTTCGCGCATACACCCGCCCTTCCGGCGCAAAGCAATCGCGCCCTCCACCGTCACGACCCCTGCTGGCTTATGGCAGGACGAGGACGGCGAGGCCCCCCGTCGACGTGATCGTCCACGGGGGTCGATTGCGTTTGGGCCACACTGATGAGGCCCACTTGTTCGACGCTCTGACCGATAAACTGTCCTCCGTCTTCGACCGGCTGTCCGGTCGCGGGGTGCTGTCGGAAAAGGACATCGACGAAGCCCTGAAGGAAGTTCGCATCGCCCTGCTAGAGGCCGATGTCGCTCTTCCCGTCGTCCGTCAGTTCATCGCCAGGGCTAAGGAGCGGGCGGCTGGCGAAGAGGTGATCCGCTCGGTTCGCCCTGCCGACCAGGTGGTCAAGATCACCTATGATGGCCTGGTGGAAATGCTGGGTGGCGATACCGCCGAACCCTTAAATATCAGCCTGAACCCGCCCACTGTGATCATGATGGCCGGCCTGCAGGGCTCGGGCAAAACCACAACCGCCGGCAAGCTTGCGCTCAAGCTGTCTCGGGAACGCAAGAAGGTCCTGCTAGCCTCCCTAGATACCCGTCGTCCAGCCGCCATGGAACAGCTGGCGACCCTGGCTCAACTGGCCAAGGTGGATAGCCTGCCCATCGTCGCAGGTCAGTCAGCACCCGATATTGCCCGCCGTGCCATGTCAGCGGCCAAGCTTCAGGGCTATGACATCCTCATCCTGGATACAGCGGGCCGGACCACCCTCGACGAAGCGATGATGGCCGAAGCCGCCGAGATCGCCCGGATCGCGACGCCCTCTGAAACCCTGCTGGTGGCTGACAGCCTGACCGGCCAGGACGCGGTCCGCACCGCCACCGCCTTCCACGAGCGCCTGCCCCTCACCGGCCTGGTCCTGACCCGTGCCGACGGCGACGGCCGCGGCGGCGCGGCCCTGTCCATGCGGGCCGTGACCGGCCTGCCGATCAAGTTCCTGGGTGTCTCAGAAAAGATCGATGGCCTGGATGTTTTTGACGCCTCTCGGGTCGCCGGGCGCATTCTCGGCCAGGGTGACATTGTCGCCCTGGTGGAAAAGGCCAGCCAGGAGCTGGATGTCGCCAAGGCTGAAGCCATGGCCAAGAAACTGGCCAAGGGCCAGTTCGACCTAGACATGATGGCCGACCAATTTGCCCAGATGAAGCGTATGGGCGGCATGGAAGGCATGATGGGCTTCTTGCCGGGCGTGCAGAAAATTAAGAAGCAAATCGCCGAGGCCAATATCTCGGACAAGATGCTGGACCGACAGTCGGCCATCATCTCGTCCATGACCAAGCTGGAGCGCAAAAAGCCCGATATTCTGGCCGCATCCCGCAAGCGGCGAATTGCGGCAGGTGCCGGGGTCGATGTGGCCGATGTCAATCGTCTGCTAAAACAGCACCGGCAGATGGCAGACGCCTTCAAGATGATGAGCCGTGATGGCGGCAAGGGTCTCGCCCGGATGGCGGGCATGCTGGGCGGTGCCGGCGGCGCAGGCGGCATGGACCGGCTGAAGTCCCTGGGTGGCGGCAAGCTCCCGACCCCAGATGCATCCCAATTGGAAGAGCTCGGCAAGATGGCTGGTGGGTTGAACCTGCCTGGCCTTGGCGGCGGCTCACCCCCCAACCTTCCGGGACTGGGAAACCTCCCGCCCGGCTTTAACCCCTTCAAGAAATCTTAGATACGACAAGGACTTAGAATGCTGAAAATTCGTCTCGCCCGTGGCGGCGCCAAGAAGCGCCCCTATTATTCTATCGTCGTCGCCGATAGCCATTCACCCCGCGACGGCCGGTTCATTGAAAAGGTCGGCACCTATAATCCCCTGCTGAAGAAGGATGATCCGAACCGGATCAGCCTGAAGCTGGAGGAGATTCAAGGCTGGCTTTCCAAGGGCGCCCAGCCCACCGATCGCGTCGCTCGCTTCCTAGCGGCCGCCGGCGTCATGACCTGGGTGCATGGCCAGAACCTGAAAAAGGGCGTGCCCGGCAAGAAGGCCAAGGAACGCGCTGACGAACGCGCCCAGAAGGCAGCCGACGCCGCAGCTGCGGCGGCAGAGGCCGCTGCCGCGCCTGCTCCTGAGCCTACCCCGGAACCTGAACCCGCTCCGGAGCCAGAAGCTGCTGTCGAAGCGGCTCCCGAAGCCGCCGCAGATGCAGTGGCCGAAGCCGCACCTGAAGCCGCCGCTGAACCTGCAGCTGAAGCACCTGCAGCTGAAGCGCCCGCTGCTGAAGCCGCCGCCGAGCCGGAAGCTTAGGCCT
>CAITHQ010000174.1 GCA_903892305.1 uncultured Alphaproteobacteria bacterium | reverse complement strand
TGTGCTCCCCTCGCCTGATTTCAGGACTTACGGTCGCGACCGAGGTAGGCGATCAGGATAAAGGCTAGGCCGATAAAGCCTGGAAAACAGGCGACACCAAGTAGGGGATAAGTCGCGTCGGGCGACGCAAAACTCAAGGCTACACCAAGCCCTGCAACCCCAGCTGCGACACCGACCCAGATAATTCCAACGCGAAAGTCCCGCTGTGGCGATGCCGGAGCTTTGACTTTTACGTTGGACGACAAGGCTGCGATGATCTCGGTTGGCAGGGGTTGCCCTGCTTCAATGGCGGCCTTGAGCGTGTCTTGCAGCTTTTCCCGCTCCCGGGTGCGCATAAAGCTCGGCACGAGAAACAGTGCCGTAATCGCCGTAAAGACAATTGCGAAAATGAGAACAAATGTTGTGCCTACATCCATCTTAGGGCCTTCCCATGGGTTAAGGAGCCTGGAGGCTCATCAATACAGTTAAGAGCCACGCCACGCTGTCAGCAGATGCAGGGACTGACATGAAATATTTGTCACGATCCGGGAGCTGTGAGTGTCGAAGTCCAAGGTCGACTTGAGACACGTAACAATTTGTAGCGATCCCCAGATGGTTGCAGAGCAATCCTAAGCGATCAACGCCCAGCACAAAGCCTCAGCCACAGAGGCCAGTAACTTCGTCCAAATTTCAGGGATTTGCACTGCAGGGACCAAATGCAAACACGTCTCCGATAGATTTTTCACAAGGCCCTGCTCACACTGCCTGATCCGATGGAGACAGAGATGCAATCCATTCCTCTCGCCGCCCTGCCTGAACTGCTCTGCGGTTATGTAGATCTTCGACTACGACCTGATTCGGTACAGCCCCTCCGTTTTCCTGCTGCAGAGGCAACCTATTACGATCCCTTCAATCGCTGGGTTGCCTCATGTCCAGCTGGGGTTCGCCTGCGAATGCGTACCGACGCACAGGAATTAAGTTTGACCGTCCGGCAAAGGCTATCGCCTGAGGCGGCTGGATCTGAGCGACGCGGTGCCTTTGACCTGTTTATTGATGGTCAACTGGCAGAACGGGCCTGGGGTGACGGCGGGGCCTTTTTAGACCCTCAATCAGGTCGCCTAACCGGGGAAGAGATCAATACGGTCCAGTTCTCAGATCTTCCAGCAGGCGAAAAATGTTTAGAAGTCTGGCTTCCTCAAGCTGGGACAATCTCCCTGACCGACGTCGCCATCTCTCCCGGCGCTTCATGGACGGCCGAGCCGGATACGCGCCCAAAACTCCTCTTCCACGGCAGTTCGATTACCCATTGCATGGAGGCAGAAGGGGCCAGCGCGGGATGGCCCGCCGTTGCGGCAAATCTGGCTGGATTGAACCATCAGAACCTAGGTTGGGCAGGATCGTGTCTACTTAGCGGATTGGCAGCGCGGATTATTCGCGACAGTCAGGCCCAGGCCATCGTGCTTAAGCTAGGCATTAATGTCTGGCCTGACGGAGGTCTTAAAGACCGCACCTTCGCTGATTCCGCCCATGCCATGATCTCGATTATCCGAGAAAAGCATCCCACCACACCCATTGTCGTGATCTCGCCCATCTATTCGCCCGGCAGAGAAGCTGTCGGCGTGGGGTTATCCCTTCAAGCCATGCGGACCCTGCTCGAACAGGTGGTGGACGCCCGCATTAAAGCCGGCGACAGCCATATCCGCTATTTCAGTGGCCTAAACCTATTTGGGGCCGGTGACGCCCATATGCTGCCCGATGACCTGCATCCGAATACGGCGGGCTATCGTCTCATGGGCGAAAGGTTTTATTCGCACCTTCTGACCGGTCCAGACGCCTTGATCAGGGCCTAACAAAAGGCCTTTTGATAATCAGAGGGATTGAACCCAAGGACCAGGGCACCCTCGCTCTCGATGATCGGACGTTTGATCATGGAGGGATTCGCAACCATCAGCCTGATCGCCTTTTCCGCAGTCAGGTCGGCGCGATCATCCTCCGCCAGCTTGCGAAAGGTGGTCCCGTTTCGGTTCAGGACCTTTTCCCACCCCACTTGGGCAATCCAAACGGCCAAGCGTTCCGGCGTCACGCCCTGGGCCTTGTAGTCGTGGAAACTATAGCCGACGCCATTCGCTTCAAGCCAGGACCTAGCCTTCTTCATCGTGTCGCAGGCCTTGATCCCATAAACCGTGATGATCCCCATGTCCCCGCTCCTAACGCGCCCCAATCCGCGCCAGGACAGCGCGGGGGATTTGGTAGTCCTTGATGACAGCGGCGTGATCGCGCAGGCCCACAACATCGCGCTGAATAAAGAACTTCCAAACCGCCTCAGCCGCGTCCTTCAAAAGGATGTCGCGGCCGACCTCCGCGACCAGGGCCGCATCCTGTAATCGAAGCAGGGCGTCTTCGACCGCCCGCCCGGCTCGGCCGAGGGTCGAGGCTTTCTCCGAGGCGATCTCACCGTTGAGCACGGCCTCGCCCGTATCGAACTGTAGTCCCTTCTGCAGGGACTGGGGCAATCTAAGGGACATGGGAGAAGATTAGCAGGAAGCACCCGTTTGACCATGGTCATAGGCTCTTAAGCATGTAGCCCTTAAAATCAGTTCACAACTGGATACCCAAAACATCATGAAGCAGGTTCCAATCCTGGTCGCCCTAGCGCTCTTTGCAGCGCCGTTCAGCGTCTCGGCTCAAAACCAGGGTCAGATTGCGTCGGCCAAGCGCGGCGTAAACTGCCCAGGCTGCAACCTCTTTCAGGCCGATTTTTCAGGCATGGAAATCTCGGGGCGCAGCTATGCAAGGGCCCGCCTGCGCCAAGCTGATCTCAGCTTGGCTGTGATGAACCGCACGAATTTTTCGGGGTCTGACCTACGGGACGTTAATGCCTATGGCGGCGTGTTCTCATCTTCGAATTTTGCCAACGCGGACCTAACCCACGCCAGTTTTGTCGGGACCTTTATGGCAGGGACGAACCTGAGCGGCGCGCGCCTTGATGGCGCGAATTTTTCAGGCGCAGAGCTAGATAGGGCACGCGGTCTGACTCAAACTCAATTGGATCGCGCCTGTGGCGATAGCCAGACCAAACTCCCCCAAGGATTACGGATACCGACGTGCTGACATCGTTGGTATTACAGCGAATTAAGTAGCTTTTGCCCAAGATGACCGTCAGTTGTCTTCTGCAATGTCTCGAACTCATGCCTCAGAATTCTGGCTTGGACTGCTCTCCGCAACCATCATTATGGCACCTACCATTGCACACGCATTAGGCGCAGATGGCGATAAGGTCGTCGCTCGCGTTGTGACATTTGGAGGGACTTGCGAAAAGTGTGATCTGTCTGGGCGCAGGCTCTCTGGCGCGCAGATCCTCGGGGCTAACTTCGCTGGCGCAGCCTTAGTCGGATCGGACATGCGCAGTGTGCGCGTGCTTGGGGCGAATTTCTCCGGTGCAGATCTCTCTCGGGCGGACCTGACGGATGCTGAGATTGTTGGGGCCAATTTCTCCAATGCGAATCTCTCTGGTGCCCGACTTCGGGGTGTTCAGGCCCGGGGTGTTACCTTTCATGCCGCGATTATGGCCAAAGCTGACCTCCGCGATACCGAGGCCCAAGGCGCGAACTTCGCCCATGCGGATCTCTCCAGCGCCCAGTTAAACGATACATCCCTGCAAGGTGCTGTGCTGAGCCAGGTGGATGGGCGCGGGGCAAGCTTCAAGGATGCCTCTCTTCAGGGTGCGAACCTAACGAGCGGCCGTTTCGACCGGGCCAGTTTCGTCGATGCGAGTCTGGATGGAGCCGTTCTCAATGGTGCCCAGTTCGATGGCGCAGACTTCAGAGACGCAAGTCTCCACAAGGCAGCGCTCTACGGCGCAGACCTGTCAGGCGCTAAAAACTTAGATCAGGACCAGATCGACCATGCCTGCGCAGACGCTACGACGCGCCTGCCCAAGCCCCTAATCCCCAAGACATGCCGCGGGATTTCTACGCACTGGGTTCCACGACCGCCGACGCCGCCTAAACCTTAATTGGCGGCGCTGTACGAATATGCAGTTCTTTCAGCTGCTTATCGAACACTTCCGAAGGCGCATTCATCAAAAGGTCCTGCCCCTGCTGGTTCAAGGGGAAGGCAATAACCTCCCGGATCGCCGTTTGGTTCGCCAAGAGCATGACGATTCGGTCGATGCCAGGTGCGAGGCCGCCGTGGGGCGGCGCCCCGTGTTTGAAGGCATTGAGCATGCCGCCAAACTGTTCTTCCACAAAATCAAGCGAGTGGCCCGCAATCTCAAAGGCCTTGAGCATAACGTCAGGGCGATGATTCCGAATGGCGCCTGAGCACAGCTCATAGCCGTTGCAGACAATGTCGTACTGGTAGGCCAAGATATCCAAGGGATCCTTGGTGTTCAGCGCCTCCATCTCCCCCTGGGGCATGGAGAAGGGGTTGTGCGAGAAGTCCACATGGTTGGTCTCCTCGTTCATCTCAAACATGGGGAAGTCCACAATCCAGACGAATTCAAAGCGGTTTTCATCCACCAGAGACAAATCGGTTCCGACCTTGGTACGGGCCAGACCCGCGAATTTCACAAAGGTCTTGGGATCACCGCCGACAAAGAAGGCCGCATCGCCCACCTTAAGGCCAAGCTGCTCGCGAATGGCATCCGTACGCTCGGTCCCGATGTTCTTCGCGATGGGGCCAGCGCCGCCCTCTTCGCCTTCCCGCCAGAAGATATAGCCCAGGCCCGGCTGACCTTCCGATTGCGCCCATGAGTTCATTTTATCGCAGAAGGCGCGACTCCCGCCGCCCGGGGCGGGGATGGCCCAAATCGCGTTCTTCGAAGATTCCAGCATCCGAGCGAACAAGCCAAAGCCACCGCCGCGGAAATGGTCAGAGACGTCCTGCATAACCAGCGGGTTGCGAAGGTCGGGCTTATCAGTGCCATATTTCGCAATGGAGTCCCGATAGGGAATGCGCGGGAATGGATAGGGCGTCACCGGCTTGCCGTCGGAGAACTCTTCAAAAACCCCATGCATGACCGGCTCAATAGACGCAAAGACGTCCTCTTGAGTAACAAAGCTCATCTCGACGTCGAGCTGATAGAATTCCAGCGAACGGTCGGCGCGCAGATCCTCATCGCGGAAACACGGCGCGATTTGGAAATAACGGTCAAAGCCAGAGACCATCAGCAATTGTTTGAACTGCTGGGGTGCCTGAGGCAGGGCGTAGAACTTGGACGGGTGCAGGCGCGAGGGCACCAGAAAGTCTCGCGCACCTTCCGGCGACGAGGCCGTCAGGATCGGGGTCTGGTACTCAAGGAAACCCTGACCGATCATGCGATTGCGGATCGAATGAATGACCTTGGAGCGCAGGACGATATTCTTGTGCAGGGTCTCACGGCGGAGATCGAGGTACCGATGCTTCAGCCGGATTTCCTCGGGATAATCGGGCTCACCAAAGACAGGCAGGGGCAGCTCGGCCGCCTCGGACAGAACCTCGACCGCCTTGACCCGCACTTCCACTTCGCCCGTGGCGAGATTGGTGTTGATGGTATCTGGGCTGCGAGCGACGACCTCGCCATCCACGCGGATCACGCTCTCCGCACGCAGACGCTCTACCACGGCAAAGCCAGGAGTATCGGGCGCAAGGACAAGCTGGGTCAGGCCATAATGGTCGCGCAAATCGATAAAGACGAGACCGCCATGGTCGCGCTTACGGTGGATCCATCCCGAAAGGCGGACCGTTTGACCTGTGTCGGCGGCGCGCAGTGCGCCGCAGGTATGACTGCGATAGGCGTGCATTTGGATCGCTAAAGCTCAAAAAATCGAGGCGCGGAAGGGCGCATGAGGGGGGGCGAAAGTCAAGGACGGCGACCGCCTCCCCTCATCCTTATCGTCCGCTATTATTTTTCTGGATGGGTAAGGGCCTGATAGGTCAGGGTCCGCGCCTGGGTTCCCAGGTCCTCGCCACCCGTTCCGCCCAGTCTCTGGACCATCCCGACAAAGTAGAGGTCATTGGTAGGATCTATCCAGAACCAGGTGCCAGCTGCGCCGCCCCAGCTCATCTCGCCCTTGCCGCCAAGGCTGCCAGCCTTACGGGGATCGTTCACAACCATGAAGTCGAGACCAAAGCCCACAGCGTCATTAAAGCGCGAACCGCTGGTGCCATTGGTGTTCACAAGGACACTTTGCGGGATGACATTGGTCCCCATCAGTTCGACCGCCGCAGGCGACAGAATGCGCACGCCGTCGAGCTCGCCCTTGTTGAGGATCATCTGCGCAAACCGGCCATAATCAGCCGTCGTCGACACTAGGCCGCCACCGCCGGACTCCAGGGTCGGAGCCTTGGTATAATCTGGGGGCGAGTTCCCAAAGAGATCGTTGGCGGACACCATTTTATAGGTCTTGGGATCGGTCATATATAACGCCGCCAGGCGGGAAGCCTTTTGGGGACCGGTATAGAAGGCCGTGTCGCCCATCTTCAGAGGCTTGAAGACTCGGTCTGCAAGGAAGTCACCGAACTTCTGGCCAGAAATCTTCTCAACGATATAGCCCTGCAGATCTACAGAAACCGAATAGGACCAATTCGTCCCAGGCTGGAACATGAGCGGGATATCAGCCACCTTGGTGACAAGTTCTTTGAGGTTTGCCGAACCGAGAACACGACGCTCGCGGAACAGCTTGTCCACGGGATGCTTATCCCCAAGGCCATAGCCGAAACCTGCCGTGTGGCTCATGATTTCACGCATGGTGGGGGCGCGTGCCGCGGGAACCGTGACGATATTTCCCTTTTCATCCAGGCCGGTCATGACCTTGAGGTCTTTGAATTCGGGGATGAACTTGGTCACCGGGTCGTCCAGCTTCCACTTGCCCTCTTCGAAGAGGATCATCATGGCCACGCCTGTCAGGGGCTTGGACATGGAATAAATGCGGAAGATGTCGTCCTTCTTGGTCGCTGTGCCCTTGGCTAGGTCAGATTTCCCGTAGGTAGCGAACTCAACCACCTTGCCGTGGCGCACCAAAAGGGTGGTCATACCAGAGACCCGACCATCGGCCACAACCTTGGCCATAGCCGCATCCAGTTTCTGCAGACGCGCTGAATCGAAACCTACAGCCTCCGGTGCTACAGACGCTGCAGCAGATCCCTTAGGCGCGGACTTGGCCTCCACACCGGCAGAGGCAAAGCTTAGGCTGGCGGCGATGAAAACACTGGCCAGCAGTTGGAAACGACGCGTCATAAATATCCCCCCTCGAAATTTTCAAATTCGACTTAAGTTATCTCTCGTTGCATAGCCTAACTGGCAATTGTGACAACGCCTAGCCACCGGGTTTTGGTCTGAAACGCTTATTGGTCGGGAATCCCTTGGGCGAAATCTTGCCCGCAGACGCCCGACGACCAAGCCATTCCCGCCACTCGGCCCAAACCCGGGTACGGCCCGCGGTATCGATCCAAGTCGCGCCATCTTCGGCCTTGAAAACCACCGCATCGCGCAGGCCGCCTTCGCGGTATGTCTGCAGCTTAACGCCCTTTCCGCGAGCCATTTCGGGCAGCTCTTCCAAGGGGAAGATCAAGATTTTACCATTGTCGCCGATGACGCCCAAATGATCACCGGTCACTGGAAGGGCGAAGGCCGCGCTTTTGGCACCGACACTCAGGACCTGCTTGCCCGCCCGACGGAAGCTAATGGCCTCGTCCTCCGGCAACAGGAAACCATAACCCTCCTTTGAGGCCAGAACGCGTTTGGCACCAAGCTTATGGATAAAAACGTCAACAATATCGGTCTTATCATCGAGATCGAGCATAAGCCTGACGGGTTCACCATGGCCTCGCGCGGACGGCAACTTGTCACACGGAAGGGTGAAGAACCGACCATCGGAGGCGAGGATAAGCAGCTTGTCCGTTGTCTCTGCGGGGACGACAAAACCCTGTTTGTCGCCTTCTTTGTATTTGAGCTCAGAGGGATCTTCCACGCGCCCCTTTGCGGCCTTGATCCAGCCGCGGGCAGACAAAATGATCGTGATAGGCTCGCGCACGATCATCGCTTCAATGGCGGCATCGGCGTCGACGGTAGGTGCGTCAGCAAAAATGCTCCGGCGGCGGCCAACTTGGGTATCGGGGCCTAAAATCGCACGGACGTCCTTTAAGCCGACGCCGACCAATCGCCACTGCTGCTTATCGGATCCCAGCATTTTCAGCAGGCCATCACGCTCTTCAGCGAGTTCGGCGTGCTCTCGCCGCAGTTCCATCTCTTCCAGCCTCGCCAACTGACGCAGGCGGGTATTGAGAATAGCGTCGGCCTGAATATCGCTGAGTTCGAAAGTCTCGATCAGCTTAGCCTTGGGCTCATCCTCGAAGCGGACAATCCGGATGACCTCATCCAGATTAAGGAAGGCAATGACCAGGCCGTCTAGAATATGTAGGCGGGCCTCAATCTTCGCCAAGCGGTGTCGGGCCCGGCGAACCAAGACCTCACGACGGTGATCAAGAAAGGCCTGCAGCAAGGCTTTCAGGCCCATGACCCCCGGAGCGCCCCGCGCATTGAGGACGTTCATATTGACGGGAAACCGGGTCTCCAGGTCTGAGAGCTTAAACAAGCTTTCCATTAGGACTTCCGGTTCCACATTCCGGCTTTTGGGTTCAATGACCAAACGGACGTCTTCAGCGCTCTCGTCCCGCACATCACCCAGCAAGGGTGCCTTCTTGGCTTCAATCAGCTCAGCGAGCTGCTCAACCAAATCGGCTTTCTTCACCTGATAGGGGATCTCAGTGACGACGATCTGATAGGTCCCGCGGCCATTGTCCTCCTTTGACCAGCGCGCCCGAACACGAACGCCGCCCCGACCTGTTTCATAGATCTCGGCCATCGAAGCCTTAGGCTCGACAATGACCCCGCCGGTCGGAAAGTCAGGACCTTGGACGTGATCCAATAGGGCCAGAGTGGTCGCATCGGGATTGTCCAGCAGAACCAGACAGGCGTCGATCAACTCAGCTGCGTTATGCGGGGGGATTGACGTCGCCATGCCGACGGCAATGCCGCTGGACCCATTGGCTAGCAGGTTTGGGAAGCCTGCCGGTAGAACGACGGGTTCTTCGTCTTCCCCATCATAGGTAGGACGGAAATCGACCGCATCCTCGTCAATACCGTCAAGCAACAGCTGGGCTGCAACGGTCAGGCGACACTCGGTGTAACGCATGGCCGCAGCGTTATCGCCGTCGATATTGCCAAAATTACCCTGGCCATCCACCAGCTGGTAACGCTGAGCGAAGTCCTGCGCCAACCTGACCAGGGCCTCATAGACCGCCACATCCCCGTGCGGGTGGAACTTACCAATGACGTCGCCGACCACCCTGGCGCACTTCTTTGCTGTCGTATTCGGATCCATGCGTAGCTGACGCATGGCAAACAGCAGTCGGCGGTGTACGGGCTTCAATCCGTCCCGGACATCTGGCAATGCCCGGCCTGTGATCGTTGACAGGGCATAGGCAAGGTAACGTCGCGAAAGGGCTTCGCTGAGAGGCTCGTCAATAATGCGATCGCCACCGGACGGTGGAC
>CAITHQ010000173.1 GCA_903892305.1 uncultured Alphaproteobacteria bacterium | reverse complement strand
GCTGTGCTTACGAGTTAACATTGGAAATTTCAGATACGGAGCTCTCGTCTACGCGTACGCCGTTTTAAGTTCTCTTCTTTGGGTCGCGTCAGTAGTTCCGCTTTGGTATTCTGAAGATTTGGTACACCGTGTCGGCGCAGTCATGTGCCTTCTATCGATCGCCTTTTTTTCAACAATCAGTGCATTTTATAGTCGGCGTTTATTGCTTCTGATGGTCCTGCCCCCACTTGCCGCTCTCTGCTATTTGATCATCAGCTATCTTGCGGAGTATGCGTCACCTATTGTTGCCCTGATGGCCGGACTGGCGACCCTTGGGTCCTGCGCAATTATCGTGATGAACGGGTTCATCTTGAATGCTAGTGATAGAAAACTCAGGTGCGCAAACAAGGTTTTGGCGCGGGTAGCTGAGACCGCACGTCTGGCCAGTGAGGCCAAGTCCAGCTTTCTCGCCAATATGAGTCATGAAATCCGTACGCCCTTAAATGGTATTCTAGGCATAGCCCAGGCCATGACTCTGGGGCGACTGGCCCCTGAGCAACGTGACCTTCTGACGGTCATAAAGGAGTCCGGAGACACCCTGCTGGCGGTTGTTAATGACATACTTGATCTGGCCAAGATCGAAGCGGGCATGGTCTCGCTTGAGACCCTGGCGTTTGACCTTTCTGACCTGTTAGCCAGCATCATTCTACCCTTCGAGCCACTGGCTAATTCGAAGGGCGTAGGGATTTCCTTCAAGATTTCCGAAGGCGTCTCAGGTGTCTACATCGGTGATCCAACCCGTTTGCGGCAGATCCTCTACAATATGATTTCAAATGCCATCAAGTTTACTCAGGTCGGCCAGATCACCCTTGCCGCCGCCCAAGAGGATGGAAAGTTGAGGCTCAGCGTTTCAGACACGGGTATCGGGATCGCAGCTGATCGACTGGAGGCTTTGTTCCAACCCTTTACACAGGCTGACGCCACAACGACACGTAGGTTTGGCGGCACTGGTTTAGGACTATCAATCTGCAGCCAACTTGCAGCTTTGATGGAAGGAGAAATAGATGTCCAAAGCACCCTTGGCCAAGGAACCGTCTTCACCCTAACACTTCCGTCGGTCCAAGCAGGAGCCCCTGACCTGATGCCAGTCGCGGAAGCATTTTCCGGACGGGACCCAAGAGCCGGGATCGAGGGGCAAGTCGGGAATGCCCTGGCACCTCGCATTCTTGCGGCTGAAGACAATGGGGTAAACCAGCTTGTCCTTAGGACACTGCTGACCCATAGCGGGATTGAACCTGTTATTGTGTCCGATGGTGTCGAGGCCTTGTCGGCCTTTGAAGGCAGTACCTGGGATGCTATCTTGATGGATATCCAGATGCCGATCATGAATGGCATTCAGGCCACGCAGCGCATTCGCGAGATCGAAGGCGTCACGGGCCAAAGTCGGACGCCAATCATTGCCCTGACCGCCAATGCCCTTTCCCACCAGGTTGCTGAATACCTAAGTTTGGGCTTTGATGGGCATGTCGCCAAACCGTTCGAGGTCGCGGCTCTGCTCGCAGCCATCGATATGGCCTTGTCGCAAGTCACTGAGACTAAGTGAAGCGGAACGGTTCGCCCTTGTGTCTTGGTTTAGGGCTTTAAGGTTTTGTGCTCAGAGGGAGCATCAGCCCCTCCTTGCAAATTGCCTCTTATTTCCCGGCGTCTACGGCCTCGACTACGGCCTTGATCAGCTTGTCCCGCTTTGCGCCGCGCACCGGCGTGGTGGCTTCGGGCCAGGCGCTGGAGACGACGATGACCAGCTTACGGGCGGAGTCGATATATAAGCGCTGGCCGAAAATGCCTAAGCCGTCATAGGTGCCGTCGTCATTGGTCCACCATTGATAGCCATAGCCGTGGCCGGGTTGACCGGTCTCAGCCTGTTTGGTGGTGGCTGCAGCGATCCAGCCCTTGGGTAGAACCGCCTTGCCGCCCGCCATGGCACCGCCGCGCATGAACTCGCCGACCCGGCCATAGTCCTTCAGGGTCATGGACAGGCAGCAGCCTCCGGCCTCTTGGCCACGGTCATCAATCATCCATACGGCGTCCTTTTCCATGCCGTAGGGCCGCCAGATTTTTTCTGACATGTACTGTGTCAGAGACTTGTGGGTGGCTGAGGTGACTAGCACGCCGATCAGGTTGGTCTCGCCAGTCTTATAGACCCACTTGGTTCCAGGAGCGGCCTCCTGGGGTAGCTTGCGCATATAACTGACTGTGGCGTCGACGCCCTTATCTGGGGCCACAGTGAACAGTTGGGCCACGTCGGACTTAGGGTCGGTATAGTCCTCGTTCCACTTAACGCCTGAGGTCATGGTCAGAACCTGACGGACTGTGACCTTGTCGTAGGCGCTGCCCTTGAGGTCAGGGATATAGCGGATCACCGGATCATCGATGGATTTGATATATCCGTCCTTCACGGCGGCCCCAACCAGGGTCGAGGTGATCGATTTTGCAACCGAGAAGGTGGTCCAGCGGCGGTTGGGTCCATAGCCCAGGGTGTATTTCTCTAGCCGGACCTTGCCGTTCTGCAGGACCAGGAGTCCGGCGGTCTTCTCCTGAGCCATGTAATCGTCAAGGCTGATCGGTCCAGCACCCAGATCGACTTTGAATTTGAGGGGTTTCCCCTTGGGTAGGGGGTGGACATGCCCGCCGCGCTTGGCCGTATGGACGGCAAAGTGGTCCTCCATATCCTGGAAGCCAGACTCCTTTTGGGCTTGGCTCCAGAACAAGACGGCTGAAGCTGGACCTGGCTTTGGCGGTGCCTTTGCGACTGCAGCCGGGGCGACTAAGGCAAGGCTCAGGACTGCAGCAGACAGGGCAAGATGGATCTTGAACATGGTTTCCCCCGAGATTTGATTGCGCCTTGGCTATCGCGCGCCGGGGGTAGGGGCAAGTGGGCTTAGTCTGCCTTGTGGCTACCGTCGCAGAGGGGCACCTTGCCGGTGGCCTTACAGCCGCAGAAGAAGGCCTTGCCAGTCTTTTCAGCTGTGTACTTGACCGGGGTTAGGTCGGTGGTCTTGTGACTGCCGTCGCAGAAGGGCTGGCGCGCGGACAGGCCGCAGGAGCACCACCAATAGTCCTTGCCCGCTTCAACATCGATGGCAAAGGGGGTGTCAGCAGCGCGAACGGGAGCGGTCATGTCAGTTTTCCATCTGGCTAGGAACGTACGGGACTGTGGCCCCAACGATCGGTAAGCTCAAGTCCGTTATGGCCAGGGTTTCAGAGCCCAGATTTTCGCCGAAAATCATCAAGAGCCGAATGAGGCCCCTTGCAGACGGCGCTATGGTGCATATACGTTGTAAAAATTAGAACAAACCCCAGGATTTCCCATGGCTCTGCCCCCGATTCTTTCTTCTCGCCTGCGCATTCCGGTGATTGCGTCGCCCCTGTTCATCATCTCTGGTCCTGAGTTGGTGATCGCCCAGTGCAAGGCAGGAATTGTCGGCTCCTTTCCGGCGCTGAATGCGCGGCCGGTGAGCCAACTGGACGAATGGCTGGCCCAGATCACCGAAGAGCTGGCGGCTTGGGATAAGGCCAATCCAGATCGCCTCTCTGCACCCTTCGCGGTGAACCAGATCGTGCACAAGACCAATAACCGCCTTGAAGAAGATGTTGAGCTGGCGGTGAAGTACAAGGTGCCGGTGACAATCACCTCCCTGGGTGCCCGGGAAGACGTGAACCAGGCCATGCACGGCCACGGCGGCATCGTCCTGCACGACGTCATCAATT
>CAITHQ010000172.1 GCA_903892305.1 uncultured Alphaproteobacteria bacterium | reverse complement strand
CCCCCCTGCTGGAAGACACAGCTGAGCCCCTCAGTCCGACTAGGGATACAGCGGCGCGATAGCCCCTGCCCGACTACGAGCCCCCGGCGGCCCAGTGCTCTAGGGGCGTCAGGCCCATGGCTGCGACCTCGGGAAAGGCGGCGGCAAAGGCGGAAGCGGCGGCCTGGTGTTGCGGCGGCGGATAGATCCATGCCCCGCCGGCCAGATAGTCTGACAGGGGATCCAGCCGGGTCAGTCGCCCCTCGCCCCGGGCCCGCAGATAGGCGGCTGTATCAAACCAGGGGCTGGGATCGACGGGGCCATGAGTATTTTGGCGGATGAAATAGCTGACGGGTTCGCGTGCCCCCACCTCGGGATAGGTGGCCTTAAACCAGGTGGGATCGAAGAGGGGATGAGGCCGCAAGCCCCGGGCAAACCCCTGCTCGACATAATGCAGGAGGGGATTTGCAATCGTCTCGTCAGCGGCCAGCTGTTGTTTGTAAAAGAGCGGCTGGAACAGGCGGCTCGGGCTCAAGTCCCGCGCAGCTCCGACCCGCATATAGTGATGCACCGGCGTTTCCCCGGTGGCGGCCAGGTCGGGGGCCTGGGCAAGATAAAACTTCACATCGAACAAAAGATGGGGGCTTAGGCCCCTGGCAAACCCGATCCGTTCATAGTGCGCCAGGGGCGTAAGGCCCGTTGCCCCAAGGTCGGTGGCCACAGTCCTGTAATAGGCATCATCGAAAAGGGGATGGGGCGATCGGCCTTCATCTCCGCCAAACACCAGATAATGGACCAGGGGCTCTAGGCCAGACCGGGATACGTCTGGGTATTGTCGCCTGTACCATTGGGCGTCAAACAGCAGCCCATGGCTCTGGGGCCCGATAAGTCCAGACCATTGGAGCAGACACCGGTGACCGATCGGCCCAAGGCGGACGAGGACTTGCTCGATCCGGCGGCGGAGTCGGTTTCGCCGATCTGGCCGAAGACGTCCGCGCAAGGTGTCCAGATAACGGGCAAACTGTGCGTCATGGGCGCGCAGGTCTGCCTGGGCCTTTTCGGCTAAGACACTCGCCAGGGCGACGCCCAGCCGCTTGCGTGTCAGGCCTTCGGAGGTCTGGGCCCTTTGTGCCTCGTCTCGAAAGGCCGCCTGCCGGGCGGCGATCACGGCGACCTTATCCTGCAGGGTCTGAGGTGGCGCGCCGAAAGCTTTGACTTTAGCCATGGGTCAGCAATCCCTCAGCGATGAGCCAGGCTTGGTATCCGCCGCCCTTGGTTGAAAAGGGATTGGGAAAGGCCTCCTGCAGGTCGGTCCGCTCGCGATAGAGGACGCGATGAGGCTTGGCGATCTTGGAGCCATCGTCATAGTGATCATAGGCCCAATATCGCTCTGGAATTTTCGGGTCTGTGACCTCGGCGATCTCAGACTTGTACCAGCGCCAGACTTCGTAGACCGGATAGTTGTCGCCGGCATAGCGCTTGGTCATGATGTCGCCGGTGGGGCCAAGCTTGGTGAAATGCCAGAACCGCAGGACCGCGCCATTGACGGTGATGGCCCCATCCTTTCCGACCGCGAGCTTGCGGGTGGAAAGGTTCCAGCTGGCCACATTGTATCCGGGGTCGCGGACCACCTTGACCTTGTCGAACAGGGCCGGGACGTGGTCGCACCACCTCTGGTCCACGAACAGCCCCCTGGGCATATCGTCAAAGCAAAACTGCAGCAGGCGGTCATTCCACCACTTGGCGAAGCGGGCCCCCTCCCCCTGGGTTCGAACCGCCACAAAGCCCAGATTGAAAATGCCCGTCCGCGACGCCGAAAGGTCATTGTCGAGGATGGCGGCGCGATCCTCGTTGGGATCAATCAGGTGGGGGGTCAGCAGGACTTCATCTGTCTGAAGCAGGTGGATCAGGGGGTCCAAGGGTGCCAGCAGGGCCGTATCTGGGTCGAGATACATGACCACATCAGCGTCGCCGGAACAGGCCTGATGAATGAAGGGGCCCTTCACCGCCGTGCAGACCTCGATCACCTCATGGCGAAAAAGCCAGGACTTGAAGTTCTCGATACCAAGGTCCTGGGCATAGACCACCCTGTCGAAGGGTTCTTTTCTG
>CAITHQ010000171.1 GCA_903892305.1 uncultured Alphaproteobacteria bacterium | reverse complement strand
TGAGAACGTGTGGACGAGGCCGATTCATCAATTGCACGTGTAAGCTCCCATACCCCCAATTACGCTGAGGCATGGACACCAATAAATGGTTAAGCGCGTCGGTAACCCTAAAGCGGTGTAAATGTGCCGACGGTGATTTCGGGGCGTATCAGTTCTTAGTCGTCCCCAGGGCCTTCATCAGCCGATATGAAAACTCCACACCCTCATAGAAGCGATCTGCACGGATGCGCTCATCGCGGCCATGAGCCCTGTTATCTTCTGCGTCTGTCCACGTGGCGGAAAGCCCATAGCTCGGGATACCGGCAGCCCGAGTGTAGATGGAGTCTGATGCGCCAAGATCCATATGAGGCATGATCTCAACCCCTGGCCAAGTCTCTGTGACGACCTTGCCAAACAGCTTGAACAGAGCAGGATCTGGCGCTGAGTCTGGCGCAGGTGCTGAGGGCGAGAGCACGGTCAGCTTGATCGCGGGGTCGGCAAGAATCTCTTCCAACTTAGCCTGGACCTGACCTTCTGTGTCCAAGGGGATCATTCGGCATTGAATGGAAGCCCGCGCACGCTGCGGCAGGGCATTTTCAGCATGGCCGCCGGAAATCTGCGTGACGACGCAGGTCGTGCGCAGCCGCGAAGCTAGTCTGGGTGTCTGCGACAAACGCTCGGCGGCGGCGAGGTCGGTCGGCAGCTTGGCCACAGCCAGCATATCGGCTGCAACCTGGCCGGTTTCCTGTTTAGCGTTTACCGCGAACATGCCCCGTGTGGTCGGCGTTGTTTCCACGGGAAAATGATACTTCGCAATGCGCCCTAGGCCTTCGGTCAGGCGATAGATGGCGTTATCGGGCTCTGGAATCGAAGAATGTCCGCCCCGATTGGTCACTTCTGCTTGGAAGGTCACATAGACTTTCTCGCTGGTCTGTATGCCATAGGCTTGGCGTACACCCTGTTTGAAGCTACCCCCACCCGCGTCGGGATTGATCACCAGGGCGGCGTCAATCAAGTCTCGCTTGTTTTTCACGAGCCACTCAACACCGCTGCCATCGCCTGCTTCTTCGTCGGAGGTGAAGGCAGCAATCAGGTCTCGATTGGGTATAAATCCCTCACGCTTCAAGCGGATGAGGGCGGATGCCACGGCGACATCATCGCCCTTCATGTCCTGCGTCCCCCGGCCATACCACCATCCGTCGCGTTCGGTGAGCTTGAAGGGGGGTACGGTCCAGTCCTCGGGCTTAGCCTCCACCACGTCCAGATGTCCAAGCCAGAGGACCGGCTTTGCTTTCGGAGCCTTGGCACGCAGTCTCACCACAAGTTGGCCCTGGTTTGGATGCTCAGGAATAGCCACAAGGGTTAGGTCTGACCCAGCAAAACCGGCCGCTAGGAAGCGCACCTTAAGAGCCTCTGCCGCTTTCAGCGTTCCCTGCGCGTGCACGGTGTTGATGCTGATCAATTCGCTCAACATCTCATGCGCGAAAGCCTGTTCGGCCAAAGGCGGCAGGGGTGTTGTGGGGGCTGACGCATAACCTACGGCAGGAGCGGCCAAGAGGGTGACGACGGCACCGAAAATACGCTGTTTCATTTAAGCCTGCTTTGTTGAGACTGAGTTCATAGTGGGGACTTTTTGCGCGGTCTCAAAGCCCGGATTGGCACCTTGCCTATTTGGTTCCTAGCGGAACCCTCAGCCCCGGACCACCAACCGCCACACCACCTTTAAGGACCATGGTAACATGACTTATCGCAGCGATATCCCGAGTGGGGTCGCCCTGAACGGCGACAAGATCTGCCAGCAAACCGGGGCGAATACGTCCCACCCTGTCGTCCATCTTCAGAATTTTTGCGTCCACAGATGTGGCGGCTAAGAGCGCGTCTACTGGCGTCATACCGTCCTTGACCATCCAGATCAGCTCACGGCTGTTTTCGCCATGACGAAAAACGCCAACATCTGAGCCACTACCGATGATCACGCCGATCTTGAGCGCCAGGCGAAAGGCCCGGTCGGCAGCGACCATCTGAGCTGTTGGCACCGAGTGCTGAGGATCATAGCCCTGAAAATAGATCGACGTCGCTTCGGTTGCCGTCAGGGTTGGTATGTAAGCGACCCCATGTTCGGCCATGAGTTTGAAGGTCGATTCAGACCCTCCATATCCGTGTTCGATGGTGTCGACTCCGGCCAGAATAGCCCTGCGCATGCCTTCGTCTGAGGCGGCATGGGCAGACACTGGCCGGCCCAAACCATGGGCCATAGCAACAAGGGCGTTCAGTTCCTCTTGGGTGAATGTGGCCGCTGTGGTTCCGCCGGCCCCCACACGATAATCTGCATAGACCTTGATCCAGTCCGCACCCGCCGCCGCTTGCTCGCGTACTGCCTTTGTCACCTCAGCGACTCCCGAGGCTTCTTGTGCACCCTGGGGGAGGTCCCAATCATTGTTGTAATTTCGCCGAGCCGGGCCATAGCCGCCGGTGGCGACAATGGCTCTGGTGGCCGTCAGCAGCCTGGGACCTTCGATCACGCCGTCGTCTATGGCGTGCTTTAAGGCGACGTCCGCTGCGCCGACTCCTTCGGTGCCCAGTTCCCGCAGGGTGGTAAACCCGGCGCGCAGGGTGTCGATGGCGTGGCGGCCGGCACTCAGTGTCCGAGCTGCCGCGGATTCTTTAAGGACCTGATCATCCCAAGGGGTTTCATTATAGGGATGCAAAAACAGGTGGGAGTGCGCCTCAATCAGTCCCGGGATCAGGGTGGTCCCAGGCAAGGGCACCACCTGTGTTCCAGACGGGGCCTTTAGATTTGGGCCTACGGCAGTGATGCGATCTCCCGAAACCAGGACAGACCATCCCTCATGGGCAAGGCGGTCTTCTCCGGTGAAGACCCTGTCGGGTTTCAGCAGCAGGCTCTGGGCATGGGCCACAGTCGAAAGCGCAAGGAAACCTGCGACTAGCAACTTGACGGCTAACTGATTGATCAAGGTCATCCTTCAAACCCACCAGCCAGATAGGCCTCGGCATAGGCACAATGCATGGCCACCCCACGGGCCATCACGGCTTCATCCAGCACCATCCGATTAGAGTGTAGGGCGCAGCAATTGCGCCAATCTCCGCCCTCTGGTGTCGCCCCCAGAAACGCCATGGCACCTGGAACCTTCTGCAGAACATAGGCGAAATCTTCAGCCCCCATGGCAGGGGTCGGCATGGTCCGCCAAGCCTGTGGCCCAAACAGGGAGTGCGCCACCCGCTCAGCCAAGCGCACGGCGGGCTCCTGGCAGACCGTCACCGGAAAGCCCGGCTCAATGTCGATAATCGCAGTGGCACCATGGGCCAGTGCAATTGCGGGGACCAACCGCTCTAAATTGGCATGAACCGTCTTGCGGGTACGTTCGGAAAAGCTGCGGATCGTGCCTTCTAAAATGGCCCGCTCAGGGATGACATTGTTGGTGGTGCCCGCTTCAATTCGACCGACCGTCACCACGGCAGGGTCAAAGGCGTTGATGGTCCGCGTCACCATGGCCTGGATGGCCATCACGATTTCGCAGGCAATAGGAACGGGGTCTAAGCTGGCATGAGGGGCTGAGGCATGCCCGCCCTGGCCCGTGACCACCACTTCGAACCGATCGGCGGCTGCCAAGAGCGCGCCTGCGCGCCCTGAAAAAATGCCGGTCGGGACGTTTGGTGTAATGTGTAGGGCGAAGGCGGCATCGGGCAGAGGGTCTAACAGCCCGTCTTCGATCATATAGCGGGCCCCGTGATGGCCTTCTTCCCCAGGCTGAAACATGAAGACGACAGTTCCCGCCAGCTGATCCCTGCGTGCGCAGAGGGCGCGGGCGGCACCAGCTAGCATGGCCACATGTGTGTCGTGGCCGCAGGCGTGCATGGCCCCAGGGGTTTGCGACGAAAATTCAAGGCCAGTCTCTTCACTCATGGGCAGGGCATCCATATCCCCGCGCAGGAGAACGGTCCGGCCATTGGCGGGGCCCCGCAATATGGCCATGAAACCGGTGGTCGAGGTGCTGTCGATAATCTCAAGAGGCAGGCCAACCAGGGCGGCTTTTGCCTTGGCCGTGGTCAAGGGCAGGTGAAGACCCAATTCCGGCTCTTCATGGATCGCCCGACGCAGGGCGATCATGTCAGGCAGTAGAGACTCTCCCAGGGTGATCCAGGATTCAGGTTCGGTAATTAGGTCCACGGCAGCCTCCCCAATGATGAGACAGCATGGCTTTCGGTCGCACTATCGGCAAGAGACCTGAATCTCAGGACTCGAAATAGGGCTCCACAGGCCCCTGAAGCTTGACGGTCATCTGCTTGCCGTGGCGATCCAGGGTTTTTCCGACCGCGAGGCGTACCCAGCCTTCGCTGACGCAGTACTCTTCGACATTGGTCTTTTCGACCCCCTTGAACCGGATACCGATCCCGCGCTGGAGCAGGTCACCATTGTGATAGGGGCTCGACGGATCCACGCTAAGACGGTCCGGCGGTGTTTCGGTTTGGGCGGGCGATGTATCGTCAGTCATGACGGGGTCATAGCCGCCAAAGCGCGAAGATGCAAAAGTGCTTTCCTGACCCAAGGGAGACTGTTTCAAACTGGGGTAAGGACATCATGCTGCGAGGGCAGCCAAAGGGAGCAAGACAATGGGTGAAGCTTGGATTATCGACGTTGCCCGCACGCCGCGCGGCGTCGGCAAGGTGGACAAGGGCGGTTTGGCCAATGTCCATCCGCAGAGAATTCTGTCCACGGTCCTCAAGGCCTTGGCGGAACGAAACGGCCTCAACACCGCTGAAATCGACGACGTCATCGCTGGCTGCGGTACGCAAAGCGGCAAACAGGGCTCCTGCATAGCCCGCATGGCGGCGTTGGATGCAGGATTTGATGTGCGCGCCCCCGGAATGAGTCTGGACCGTTTCTGCGGTTCAGGTCTGACAGCGGTTAATCTTGCGGCTATGGGCGTCATGTCCGGTGCCCAGGACCTCGTCATCGCCGGTGGCGTTGAGAGCATGTCCCACGGTTCAACCCTTAAGCGGCAGTCTGGTCCGACTCTCGATTCCCTCAACACACACCTGCGGGAAATCCACCCTCAGCCCCATCAGGGGGTTTGCGGCGATGTAGTCGCCACCCTAGAGGGCTTCACCCGGGACGACGTGGACAAGCTGGCCCTGGAAAGCCAGCGCCGGGCAGCGCATGCTCTGGCCAACGGCTATTTCTCCAAGAGCCTTATCTCCGTCTATCACGACGACGGATCCTTGGCCTTGGCGACCGAAGAATATCCCCGTCCGCAAACCACTCTAGAAGGCTTGGGTCAGCTGAAGGCTGCCTTCGCCGCCCTCTATGACATGCCTCTGGATGAAGAGGGTTTGTCCTTCCGTCGTCTGGTGGAGGCCACCTATCCGGACCTCAAGATCAACCATGTTCACCACGCGGGCAATTCATCTGGCGTTGTCGACGGCGCGGGCGCTGTGGTGATTGCGTCTCCAGAATACGCCATGGCCAATGGTCTGAAACCTCGCGCACGGATCCGGTCGATCGCCACCATGGGTGACTCCCCTGAGTTGATGCTCAATGCCCCAGGCCCCGCAGCCCGCAAGGCGCTGAAAAAGGCGGGCATGACCATGAAGGACATTGACCTCGTTGAGATCAATGAGGCCTTCGCTGTGGTGCCGCTGAAATTCATGCGTGACCTGGAGGTCGATCCTGCAATCGTCAACGTCAATGGTGGTGCCATCGCCCTTGGCCACCCCATTGGGGCAACTGGTGCGATGATCCTGGGTACCCTGCTTGATGAGATGGAGCGCCGCGACCTGAATACGGGTCTCGCCACCCTCTGTGCGGCCGGTGGCATGGCACCTGCCGCCATCATCGAGCGCATGTAGGCCGACCATGGACCTCGCTTGGAGTGATGCTGACCGCGCCTTCCAGGACGAGGTCCAGGCGTTCTTGAACGCAGAGCTGACACCGGACCTGCGCCGCCGGGGCAAGGGCATGACCAGCGTCTATGCTGATTATGACACCACCCTGGCTTGGCAGGCTAAGCTGCATGCTAAGGGCTGGGTGGCACCAGCCTGGCCGGTTCGCTTTGGCGGACCGGGCTGGAGCGCGGTTCAGCGCTATATCTGGGCCCGAGAGACCGCACGGGTCGGCGCACCGCCCATGTCGCCCATGGGGGTTGGCATGTGCGGGCCCGTCCTGATCGGCCACGGCTCTCCCGAACAACAGAACTATTTCCTGCCGCGTATGCTGAATGGAGAGCATTGGTGGTGTCAGGGCTATTCCGAACCGGGCTCCGGGTCGGATCTTGCGTCTTTGCAGATGAGCGCGGTCGAGGATGGAGACGACTTTATCTGCAACGGCCATAAGCTGTGGACGACCCATGCGAACGTCGCCAATTGGATTTTCTGTCTGGTCCGCACCAGTCGCGAGTCCATCCCACAGCAGGGTATTACCTTCCTGCTGATCGACATGGCGACCCCAGGGGTCGAGGTGAAGCCGATCATCATGCTCAGTGGCGAGCACATCCAGAACGACGTCTTCTTCACCGATGTTCGGGTTCCCAAGGCCAATGTGGTCGGCAAGGTCGGCGAAGGCTGGACCGTGGCCAAGTACCTGATGCAGTTCGAGCGGGGCGGGGGCGTCAGTTCACCTGGCCTCTCCATGCGTCTTGAAAAGATCAGAGCCATGGCTTTTGCCGAAGACCTGACCTTGGATCGCAGCTTTATGAGTAAGCTTGCCCAAGCTCAGATCGAGATTGAAGCGCTTGAGGCCATAGAGCTGCGCACCATGTCAAAACTCAGCCAGGGGGAAGCCCCCGGCGCAGAAAGCTCGCTTCTCAAGACGGTCGGAACCGAGCTCTCTCAAAAGCTCACGGAGTTAGCCTTGGAAGCGGGTGGTTTATACGCCGTGCCTTTCCAGCCTCACTTGACCTATGCTGGTGGGCCAACCCCAGGATTTACGCCCCCAACCGATGGGTTTGGTGCGGGACCAGACCATGCTTGGACTGTGACTGCAAAGTACCTCAATGATCGGGCCGGCTCGATCTATGCGGGAACCAACGAAATTCAGCGGAATATCATGGCCAAGGCGGTCCTTGGTATCTGAGCGGCAGGCCCCGACTTAAACTGACCTTAAGTCTCGCAAGTCTAGCTCTAGGTCATGAAAGTCGTCCTAGATCGCCGTGACGGCCTTGTGGCCGTGTTTGCCCTCGCGGCCCTAACTCTTGGCCTGTTCGCCCCAGTGACCCTAAACGACGGCGATACGTGGTGGCACGTCAAGGTTGGGGAATGGATACTCGCGCATGGACAGGCACCGCATCTAGATCTGTGGTCTGCAGGCCGGGCTGGGCAAGCCTGGACAGCCCATGAATGGCTATCGGAAGCCCTCATGGCCTTGGCGTTTCGGGCTGCAGGGTGGTCTGGGGTCGTCACTATCTGCGCCCTTGGCTTCGGCTCTGCCATCTGGATCCTGGGTCAGACCGTGGCGCGCCGTCTCGAAGGTATCGCTCTGGCGATCGTGCTCCTGCTGAGCATGAGTTTGATGACGCCCAGCCTACTGGCGCGGCCGCATATGTTGGCTCTTCCCCTTGTCGCCCTTTGGTCTGCGGAACTGGTGCGGGCCCGCGACCAGGGCCGCATGCCTTCCCTTTGGCTGGCACCCCTGATGACCCTTTGGGCCAATCTACATGGGGGTTGGGCCTTTGGGCTGGCTCTGGCAGGGCCCTTTGGTCTTGAGGCGCTCTTCACCGCCCAGCCGGGCAAGCGGGTGACGATCTTCCTTCGATGGGCCCTATTTGGGCTTGTGTGTCTGGCGGCTGCGATGGTGACGCCCTACGGGGTCGAGGGGATATTGCTGCCGGTCAGATTGTTAGCGCTCAAGAATTTGGGGGGCATTGGCGAATGGCGTCCGGCAGACTTCAGCCAGATTGAGCCGCTGGAAGTGGTTTTACTGACCCTGGTGGGATTTGCCCTGACGCGGCCGATGAAACTTGCACCAGCCATGACCGCCTTGCTCGCGATCCTGATACACTTGTCGCTAAGCCAAGGGCGTCATCAAATGCTGCTGGGCATGGTGGCTCCTATGATCCTCTGTGGCCCAATCGCGATCGCCCTGAGCGGGGGTGGCGAGCGGCCAGAACGTCATCGGATGGTTGCTGCTCTGTCCTTAGTCACTGCGGTGGTCTTGCTAGGCCTGCGTCTCGCCGTGCCTTTGCCTCGGGTGGACACTCAGGTTTCGCCGATTTCAGCCCTTGCCGCCACCCCAGCCGAAATTCGCGCTGAGCCTGTTCTGAACCAGTATGGATTTGGCGGTTATCTGATCTGGTCAGACATCAAGCCCTTCATCGATAGCCGGGCCGAACTGTTCAAGGACGAAGGCCTGGCGCAATACGGCAAGTTGGTCGACGGTGACGAGGCAACATTGGATGCTGTCCTGAGCGCCCAGAAAATCGGTTGGGCGATCTTTGCGCCAGAGGCGAAGATCAACGCCGTCTTTGACCGCAAGCCAGGTTGGAGGCGCCTCTATGCCGACAAGTTTGCCATTGTTTACGTCCGCCAGAAGTAAAATCTGATCATCGCCTTGCCCAGGGGCTGGACGTACCTCAAGGTGTCACAAAACCCTCTTATGGGTTGCGAACGCCTAGAAAGAGGAAACTGACATGGCTTGGAAGTATTGGTCATCCCTGGCCTTGGCTCTGACGTCGGCGGCTTCCGTGGCCATGGCCCAAACCGCTCCCCGGGAGATCGGTCCGGCGACCCAGGTCCTGCCGCATGCCGTGACCGGTGGGTTTGAACTCCCCAATGGCTGGCGCATCACGCCGGCCGGTCAGTCTGTCGGAACGACGGGCGATATGGTCCTCAAGATCCTGCCTGCCCCAGATGGCAAGGCGCTGATCGCCAATCATGCCGGCTATCTTCCCCATGGCCTGACGGTCATTGATCCTGTGACCCGCAAGGTGGTTCAGGAAATCAAGTTGCGCTCGTCCTGGCTGGGCCTGAGCTGGTCTCCCAATGGCCAGATCCTTTATGTTTCTGGTGGTAATGCGGCTGGCGGCATTGCTGCCAAGGCCCCCATCTACGCCTTCGCCTATGCCAATGGCCGCTTGAGCCCTGAACCCGTCGCCCAGTTTGATGAAACTAAGCCTTTGGACCAGATTTGGTGGTCTGGCGTCGCGCATCACCCCAGAGAACCAATCCTTTATGCGGCCAATCGCGGTGTCGACGGAAACCCGACCTATGTTGCAGTTTTCGATGTGAAGACCCATGCTCTGTTGACCCGCATTCCAGTCGAAATCAGTCCCTATGAGCTGGTGTTCTCCAAGGACGCCTCGAAGCTGTTTGTCTCTAACTGGTCCAGTGGCTCTGTCAGTGTGATCGATACGGCCTCAAACAAGGTCGTGGCGACCATCCGCGTTGGGGCCAACCCCAACGACATGACTCTCAGCCCTGATGGTCGGCTCTTCGTCGCATGCTCTGCCGACAATACCGTCCATGTCATCGACACAAAGACCTTGCAGGTGGTCGAACGACTGTCCACGACACTGACGCCCTTGGCACCCGAAGGTGCTACGCCTGACGCCCTTCGCATCGATCCGAAACGTAAAATTCTCTATGTCGCCAATGCCGACAACAATAACGTGGCGGTCATCGACATCAAGAATCCGGCCCACAGTGAAGTCATGGGCTTCATCCCGACGGGCTGGTATCCTTCGGCCCTTGCCTTAGCCGATGACGGCACTTCGCTCTATGTGGGCGCAGGCAAGGGTGAGGCGGCCTATCCTGATCTAAAAGGCCCGCACAGTCCCTTGCCGGGCGGCAGCACTGAGTCTGTAAAGTCCTTGCAGGTCGCGGCGATTGAG
>CAITHQ010000170.1 GCA_903892305.1 uncultured Alphaproteobacteria bacterium | reverse complement strand
GGTGCTAGGCACCTGTTTGGCCATAATCGCCGCGCCCCAGGCCATCAGCAGAGCCAAGACATCGGAAAAGTTATGGCCAGCATCGGCCAGCAAAGCCAGGGAATGAGAGCTCAACCCCACTAGGACTTCGATCAGGACAAAACCAGCGTTCAGACCAACGCCGACGGCAAAGGACAGGCCGAAATCCTTAGGTGCATGGCTATGACCATGGTGACCATGGTCGTGATGATCATGATGATCATGATGGTCATGATCGTGGTGATGGTGTCCGCCATGGTCGTGGTGAGCGTCATGGGGCATTAGGCGGTCTTCCTGGGCGGCTGGGCGGAGAGGGCCTCGGCCTTGCGGGCGACGGCGCTTAAGGCCTTGGACCAGTCGCGACCCAATTGTGCAATCGCGGCCTCGTCTGCGTCGGCAGGAATATAGTATGGCCCATCCCAAGTGATCACGCCGCGACCAAACGGCGCCCCCAACATGACCTTGTCCCAGGTGTTGAGCAGGATATGCGGCGACACGGCTATGCCGGTCAAAAAGACAGGTGCGCCCGTGCGCTTGGCGATTTGCAGGGCCCCCAAGGCCATAACTTCATTGGGCCCCCGCGGTCCGTCAGGGGTCACCAGCAGAACGGCCCCATCATGGACGGCTTTCAGGGACTCCCGGAATCCTGCCACAGCCTGCCGCGCCTTGGTGGTGTCGCCCTTCTTGGCTGAGGACATACGGATGGACGGAAAGCCCATACGCTCTAGGGCCAGTGCGAGAAACTCCCCGTCCGCTGAGGGTGACACAAGGCACTGGCGCTTGGGCTTACGCGCCCAGAGTTCTGCCAGGAATCCCCAAATCGGAATCCGGCTATGCCAGACCAGATTGATCACGCCGATCTCGGACTCCACATAGGGCAGCACCTTATCCAGATCTTCGTGACGCCAGCGAACTGTCCGGTGAATAAGGGCGATGTAGGTGGCCAGGATCCAGCCTAGAATGGCCTGGACCCTCGGATTGCGTAGGACCTTTTTCACGCCAGGGCCTCTGGTTTGGGGTCCAGGCCTTGGGGCAAGTCTTGGGCTAGGTCCTGAGATTGTGCCAGGCGCGCGTAAAGCCCTTGCTGGGCGATGAGTTGATCGTGGGTCCCGGTCTCCAAGATGCGACCCTGGTCGATCACATGGATTCGGTCGGCATTTCGTACGGTGGAGAGCCGGTGAGCGATCAGCATGGTGGTCCGCCCTGCCATCAGCCGCGCCAGGGCGGCCTGGACCTGGGCTTCGCTTTCGGTGTCCAGGGCACTGGTCGCTTCATCCAGCAAAAGGATTGGTGCGTTCTTCAGGAACGCACGGGCTATGGCGATCCTCTGTCTTTGCCCGCCAGATAGCCTTGCTCCAGCCTCGCCAACCAGGGTGTCATAGCCCTTGGTCAGACCCAGGATAAAGTCATGGGCCGCAGCGGCGCTTGCGGCCGCCTCAATCTCGGCTTGGGTCGCGTCTGGCTTGGCATAGGCGATATTGGCGCGGACCGTGTCATCAAAAAGGAAGGGCTCCTGCGTCACCAAAGCAATCTGATGGCGCAGGGACGATAAGGTGACATTACGAATGTCAGTGCCGTCTATGGTCACGCGACCCTGAGTCACATCATAGAACCGTGGAATGAGGTTAAGCAGGGTGGTCTTGCCGCCGCCCGAGGGCCCCACCAGGGCCACGGTCTCGCCCCGTCGAACGGTCAGGCTTACCGCCTCCAGCACAGGCTCTCCCTCGCCATAGGCAAAGCTGACAGCATTGAAGGCAATGGTGGCTTGGCCCAGGGGTAGGGGCTTGGCCCCGGCTTGGTCTTGGATTTCAGGTTCTATGTCGAGGGCGCTGAAGAGGCGGCGGGCCGCTGACAGGCCTTCTGCGAAAACGGTCTGTAGATTGGCCAGTTGGCGCAGGGATTGGGAGGCCAGGCCCAAGGCCCCGATAAAGGCCACAAAGGACCCGACATTCATGCCGCCAGATTGGGACCGCCAGCCCGCATAGGCGATGACCGCGGCGGTGATCAGGGTCATCAGGGTTTCTGTGGCCGGGGCAGCCCTGGCCCGGGCGTTGGCACCTTGCACCAGATGGGCCTGACGGCGCTGGACCACCTCGGCGACCCGGGCTTCTTCAAAGGCTTCGCGGTTTTCGATTTTCACCACCCGCACCCCGTCCAGGCTCTCCATGACGGCTGTGGAGAGGGCTGAAGTTTCGGCCATGGCACCCTTGGCCGCCTTGGTGGTGCGTTTTGCAAAGCGTCGCATGATCCCCGTCGCCAGGGGCGCGGCCACCAGCAGGGTCAGGGACAGATAGAGGTCATTGGCCACCATGACCGTGACGGCACCCATGACGGTGAGCAGGTGCTGGGTATAGTTGATGACCCCGGAGGTTGCGGCCTCGCGGATCAGGCCGGCGTCATATAGGACCGAGGAGACATATTCCCCAGAATGTTGGGTTCTCAGGCGGGCCAGATCCGCCCGCACCAGGCGACCGAACAGCTGAACCTGGACCTGTCCGACTACGGCATTGCCGATCTCATTGACCAGTGAGGCCTGGATCACCTGGGCCAGGCCGCGACCTATGGCCAGGGCGGCAATGGTCAAGGGAATCACCGTCAGAGCGCCGGGCTTATGATTGACAATGAGGTCATTGATCGCCGGTTCCAGAATCTGGATCAGCTTGGCGCTAAGACCCGCCACAATGATGGCAGCGACCATAGCCGCGGACCAAGTCCGCCAGCGCGGCGCCATATAAACCCGCGCAATCCGACCTATCAGGGCGCGGGCCGTTGTTTCGGCGGGCTCTGGGGCGGTGCGTGTCATCATGCTGGGGTCGGCTGTCGGGGCTTCGAAGTCAAGATGTGCGATGGTTAGAACCGCGTTGAATGCTTCCGTTTGGCGAGGGAAGCCCTTAGGTATGGGGCCTTCCCACCCGGAGTTCCCCTTGGCCGATTTTGACCTAACCACAAAGAATGGCCGATTTCGGACCTATCTAGACTATCTTTGGAACGACCACGCCTATTTGCGCCTGCGATTCCGCAATGCCCATTGGGTGTCTGACGAACTTGTCCGCACCAATCAGCCCTGGCCTTTTCAGTTGGAGCAGTGGAAGGCGCAGGGGATCAAGACCATCGTTAATCTGCGCGGCGGATTTGACGCCAGCTTTCATGCCCTCGAGAAAGACGCCTGCGAGCGCCTGGGCCTGAACTTGGTCGACTTCACCATCACCTCCCGCGAAGTGCCCAGCCGGGCGCGGGTGCATGGCGCCAAGGCCCTATTTGAGAGCCTGGAATATCCCGCCCTGATGCACTGCAAATCAGGGGCGGACCGGGCGGGGATTATGAGTGTCTTCTACATGCACTTCCGCAAGGGCGTGCCGATCCGCGAGGCCCTGGAACAGCTCTCGATGAAATACCTGCATGTGAAGGCCGGCAAGACCGGCGTCTTGGACTACACCTTCGAGCGCTATCTTGATCAGGGGGAACCTAAGGGCCTTAGCTTCCTCGAATGGGTGGACAGCCCCGACTATGACGAAGCCGCCATCAAGGCCGACTTCCGCTCAAACATGTGGGGCCGCCTGCTCACCGATGGGCTCCTGAAGCGGGAATAGACTCGCCCGTCAGTGCCCGTCGTCCTTGGGGTCTAACAGCCTGTGAGCATGGATGATGAAATAGCGCATCAAGGCATTGTCGACTGTGGATTGGGCCTTGGCGCGCCAAGCAGTGAGGGCAGCTTCGTGACTGGGATAGGCACCGACCAGATCGATCTTGGTCAGATCGCGGAACTTGACGCCTTCAACATCCTCCAATTCGCCGCCGATCACGAGATGCAGGAGCTGGCTATCAGGCATGGGGCTGGTTTCCTTAAGGAATGCAATTGAGCAAGAGCTCATTCTCTTTAGATAGAGGCATCAAAAGGGTTAAAAAGAGCTCTAATTCAAAAAATCAGAGCATGTTTCGATCCAATAACCGGTTCTAACTTCCCGGAACATGCGCTAGCCGATGGGTGAGACCCGTTCCAGGATAAGGGGTGCCAGTCGGGGCGCGGCGCAAACCATACTCCGTTGCTGAGGATTTGGCCGATTATAGACAAAGGGCCGCCCCTTGTGGTCACTGCAGTGCGCCTTGGACTCCGTCGCGATGAGTTCGGCTGCCGCAATGTCCCAATCGCTCTTGGGGCCCATGGCGATGGTGGCGTCGAAGGCACCGCTGGCCACCAGACACATGCGATAGGCGGTGGAATTCCGAGGTTCGATCCGCATGTTTGGCCAGGGGGTAGGCCAGGATGGGTGCTGGAACATGACCTGATCGCCAACCATGCTGCAGCCCTCGACCTGGGCTGTCTGGCTAGCCTCAATGGGTTTGCCGTTCAGGTAGGCCCCGCCTCGGGATTGGGCTGTGTAGATTTCGTCCAGGTCTGGGGCGAAGACCACCGCTGCCACTGGACGATCGGCTTCGACCACGGCAATGCAGACCGACCACCACGGACGCCCCTTCACAAAGGCGCGGGTGCCGTCGATGGGGTCGACCACGAAGATGCGATCCCGGGTCAGGCGCTCGGTATTGTCGGCCGTCTCCTCCGACAGCCAGCCATAGTCAGGCCTTGCCGAGCGTAGGCGCTCCGTCAGCAGGGCGTCCGCCGCCAGATCCGCATTGGTCAGGGGGGAATTACCGGGCTTGTAAGCTACCTCAAGGCCAGCACTGCGCAACCGCAAGGCCAGGGCGCCGGCTTCCCGTGCCGCGTCGATGATCAGGTCCAGATCGGCGGAAAAGGTCACTTTCCGGCTATGGCCAATGCGTCCACCAGGATTGAGGGGGCATTGGCCGCCCCTCGGAATTCCAGGTCCGACCCCGGAACCAAGCGGGCGAAGATATCGATCAGATTGCCGGCCACGGTGATTTCGGCAACCGGATAGGCCAACTCGCCTTTCTCGAACCAATACCCAGAACAGCCGACCGACCAGTCACCCGTATTGCCATTGATTGAGGGGCCAAACATTGAGGTGACCAAGACGCCTGCCCCGGCATCGGCCATCAGCCCCGCCTGATCGGTCTGACCAGGCAGCAGGGTCAGGTTCGAGGTTCCGACTCCCGCCGGACCTGCGGAGCCGCGGGAGGCATGGCCTGTGGTGGTCAAGCCCAATTGTCGGGCCGACGAGGTGTTCAGCAGCCAGGTGGTTAGGACGCCGTCGTCAATGAGGTTCCAAAGCCGATTGGCCACGCCCTCATCGTCAAAGGGCGAAGAGCCTAGACCTCTGACCCGGTGTGGATCATCAACCAGGGTCACGCCCTTCCTGAAGACTTGCTCGCCGAGCTTGTCCTTGAGAAACGACGTGCCGCGGGCAATTGAAGGACCGCTGACCGCACCGAGCAGGGGGCTGATCAGGGACATGGCCAGGCGATTTTCGAAAATCACCGCGGCTGTGGTCGAGTCGATCTTTCGGGCACCTAGGCGGGCAGCAGCGCGGCGGCCTGCTTCACGGCCGATGGCCTCAGGCGATGGCAGGTCAGAGCGCCAGCGGACAGAGCGCCCATCATAGCCGCCCTCCATGACGTCGCCATCGCCGGCGACCACCGAGGCCCCAATGGAAAATCCCGAAGCCTTGTGGTGGCCAGAAAAGCCGTTGGACGTCACTAGCCGCCATTCTGACTTCGACGCCATGGCCGAACCACCTTCGGAATTGGTGATTTGAGGCATGGCGCGGGCGGCGTCTTCGGCGGCACGGGCGACGGCCTCCAGGGCGTCAGGGGAAGGCTCTGAGGGGTCAAACAAGTCCAAATCTGGATAAGGTCCCTTAGCGTGGAGGCTCGCATCGGCCAGGCCCGCATAGGGATCTTCTGGGGCAAGCCTGGCCATGGCCACGGCGCGCTCTATGAGCTTAGCGCGGGCGGCCGGGGACATGTCCGAGCCAGATACTGTGGCGTGCTGGCGCCCCACAAAGACCCGGAGGCTGAGGTCGCGGGATTCCTCGCGCTCGACTTCTTCCAGCTTGCCCAGCCGGACATTGATCCCTAGGGCCTGGCGCTCAGACCCGACCGCTTCAGCAGCATCAGCCCCGGCGCGAAGGGCGGCGGCGACCACATCAGATAAAAGGTTCTCATCCATACCTGCCATATGGCCGCGCCCGCGCCGCGGGGCAAGCTATGGCAAGGCGTAGAATAACAGGGTGACGATCAAAAACAGGTAAGCGATCCAGGTCAAGATCATGCCGATGGTCCTGGGGAAGGAGGCTCCGCCCGATCGCGATAAGCCAACCGCATGCAGGGTGCGGCCAATGAATAGGGCCAGGCCTGTAATGTGGATCACCAGGGGCGAAGCACCCGCCACGGCCAGGATGGCCAAGCCAGCCAGGGCAGGCGGCACATATTCTGCAGCATTTCCAAAGGCGCGGACGGCCTGAACCATTTCAGGTATGCCCTCGTCGCCAATCAGGACCTTGTGCTTAATTCTCTGCTGCACAACTAGGATCGACAGGGTGAAGACCAAAAGCAGGAGTAGTGCCGCCCAAAGGGCAGCGGCATGTCCAGCGGCTAAAGCGTCCAAATCGCCCTCCCATTCGATAGATATGGCCCCTTACTTGCGCCGAGACCTCGGTCAGACGCAATGGGGATCAACTTACGGGGGAGCCATCCCCTGGTAGGCCAAGCTTCGCCCATTTCTCTGTTACCAGATCGATGGTGGCCTGATCCATGCCCAGTTTCTGACCCCATTCTCGGTGGGTCTCGGGCACCCACTTGTTGGTGGCGTCGAGACCGATTTTGGAGCCCAGGCCCGATTCAGGGGATGCAAAGTCCAGATAGTCGATGGGGGTATTTTCGATCAGGGTGACGTCTCGGGCGGGGTCCATCCGCGTGGCCAGGGCCCACATGACGTCCTTCCAGTCCCGGGCATTGATGTCGTCGTCCACGACGATCACCCACTTGGTGTACATGAACTGACGCAGATAACTCCAAACCCCCATCATCACCCGCTTGGCGTGGCCAGGATAGGCCTTCTTAATGGAGACCACGGCGATCCGGTAGGAACAGCCCTCCGGTGGCAGCCAGAAGTCGATAATCTCTGGGAACTGTTGGCGCAGCAGGGGGATGAAGACCTCATTCAGTGCTTCGCCCAGGACCGAGGGTTCATCAGGCGGCCGGCCTGTGAAGGTGGTCAGATAGATGGGATTCTTCCGCATGGTGATGGCGGAAACCTGGAAGATCGGGAACTTCTCGACGGAATTGTAATAGCCGGTGTGGTCGCCATAGGGGCCTTCATCGGCATAGTCATCCAGCAGGACATGGCCCTCAATGACGATCTCGGCCTCGGCGGGAACCATCAGGGGCACGGTCTTGGCGGCCACCAGATCCACCTTTGAGCCCCGCATCAGACCAGCGAACTGGTATTCAGACAGGGTATCGGGAACCGGCGTCACTGCGGCCAGAATGGTACCGGGGTCCGCACCTATCACAGCGCAGGCGGGCAGGGGTTCGCGGGCACCGGAGGCCTTCCAGCGCTGGTGGTGCTGGGCACCGCCCCGGTGGGCCAGCCAGCGCATGACGGTGCGGTTCTTATCGAGAACCTGCATGCGGTAAATGCCGAGATTGTAATTATCCTCCCGCTTGTCTGATGGCCCCTTGGTGACCACTAGGGGCCAGGTGATCAGGGGGGCGGGCTCTCCGGGCCAGCAGGTCTGGATGGGCAGTTTGGTGAGGTCGATCTGGTCGCCGGTCAGCACGATCTCTTGGACCGGGGCCTTTTTCACTGTCGCCGGCCGCATGGCCATGACGGTCTTGGCCAGGGGCAACATGTCCCAGGCGTCCTTCAGACCCCGGGGCGGCTCAGGTGCCCTTAGGAAGGCCAGGAGTTCGCCCACCTCTCGCAGGTCGGCCGCCGTGGTCCGCTCGCGCCCCTCCAGGGTGACCCCCATGGCGACCCGTTTCACCGTGCCAAACAAATTGACCAGACAGGGCATGTCAGAGGGCTGGCCGTCGGCGCGTATAACGTTTTCGAATAAGACAGCAGGGCCGCCCGTGGCCAACAGCCGTCGCTGGATTTCGGTCATTTCCAGGACTGAGGAGACGGGCTCGCTCACCCGCACCAACTCGCCGGCAGCTTCCAGCTTGACGATAAAGTCCCGCAAGGACCGATAGGCCATGACAACTCCCGTGTTCGGTCCTGGTGATCTAGTGCCGATGAGCGGGCATGTCACCCTTTGCGCATGCCAGGTTCGGGCCTAAGCTCTGTTTCCATGAAAACCCTCGACCTCGATGACCTGCCGCCCAGGCTCGCTCAGATGCTGACCAGCTTGGAGGCTGGCGAAGACTTGGTTCTAGTGCAGAACGGCGTGGTGGTCAGTCGGCTAACCGGTGCAGAGGCCCCTGTGGCCGAAGCCCCAGAGCCGCCGCCATCCCAAGAGCGGGCCGCTGAGATTTTCGAACAGTTCCGATCGCTGATGGAAGACGAGTTCTAAGTCGCCTTTGCCGCGTCATAGTCCTTGACCACCTTCTTTGGAGCCAGGGTCCGCCATTTGCGCTCAAGGAAGTTTCGGAACGACCCCGGATGCAGGGTGGCGATCCGTGCCAAGACGCTGGGATAGTCCTTGTAGTGCGGTGTGATGTGGAAGGTCCCGGGCTCGGCCTCCATCAGCATTTCCCGTTCGTCCATGCTGACCCCCACCAGAACCACGCTTTGATCCTCCCGGCGCAGGCGCGTGAAGAACTTGCCGTTCACCTTGTAGGCTGGTGCTCCATAGGACACTCCCTTCTCGGCACCTGGAAAGCTCATCACAATGACGTCCATCTCTTCCGGTGTCATGGCGCGGCTCCTTGATCAGTAGGCCAGGGCAACGCCGTCCTTGCGCATTTCTGTGGCGGCGGCATAGCGGCCTGGCCAGCGCTCAATGGCTTGATAGCCGCCAAAGCCGCCATCCGTCCCACCAAGCTTCCAGCCAAGATCGGCAAGAGCCTTCTGGGTCGCCGCTGGGACGCCGGTTTCCAGGCGCAGGAGACCACTGCCGGGGCTGGCGGCTTCGCCTGTTGGCTCGGTAGAGCCCTCATGGTGCCAGCGGGGGGAGTCGCCGGCCTCCTGAACCGCCAGGCCATAGTCCACCATGTTGGAAATGATCTGTGCTTGGCCCTGGGGCTGCATGTCGCCGCCCATGACGCCAAAGGCCAGCCAGGGCTGATCACCCTTGGTGGCGAAGCCCGGAATAATGGTCTGGAAAGGGCGCTTGCCGGGGGCGTAGAGGTTGGGGTGCCCGTCGGTCAGGGCGAAGAGCTCGCCCCGGTCCTGGAACATGAAGCCCAGGCCGTCGGGCATGAGGCCAGAGCCCATGCCGCGATAGTTGGACTGGATCAGTGACACCATCATGCCGTCGGAGTCTGAGGTGGTGAAATAGGTGGTGTCGCCATGGCTGGGCGCTTGGCCCGGGTGAACCGGCGTCAGGATTTTATCGCTGGAGATTAGCTTGGCTCGCTCAGCGGCGTAGGCCTTGGAGAGCAGCCAGTCGGTGGGAATCTTGTAGAAGTCTGGGTCGGCATAGAACCGGGCGCGGTCTTCGAAGGCCAGGCGCTTGGCTTCCACCGCATGGTGGATCGCCTGGGCCGACTGAAAGCCCATGGCCTTGACGTCGAAGTTTTCGAGGATGTTGAGCAGCTGCAGGGTCGCCAGGCCCTGGCTGTTCGGCGAGAGGCCATAAACATCCACCCCGCGATAGTTGACGCTATGGGGCGGGTCCCAGCGGGCGTGATGTGCCGACAGGTCAGCCTTGGTCATCCAGCCGCCGATCCGCTTGAAATACCGCTCAATGGTCTCGGCGATTTCGCCGGCATAGAATTCATCGCGGCCGCCCTTGGCGATCAGGTCATAGGTCCGCGCCAGCCCAGGATTGCGGAAGATGTCGCCCTCTTCTGGAGTCTTGCCATTGGCCGCCCAGACCGATTTGAAGTTCTCGATTTCCTCAATGCCCGACTCTGGCCGGGAAAAGCCGCGCAGGGAGGCACCAAGATAATAGGCGACATTCTGGGTGATGGGCGCGCCGTCTCGGGCATAGGCGATGGCCGGAGCGAAAAGGTCAGCCCATTTCAGCTTTCCATAGCGCTGATGCAGGGTCCACCAGGCGTCGACAGCTCCTGGCACGCTAACGGATATTGCGCCGTGGGATGGGATCAGGCCGTTCTTGGAGCGCGCCCGCACCGTTTCCAGGGAAAGGCCCATAGGGCTGCGGCCTGAGCCATTCAGGCCTTCGACCTTCTTGGTCTTCGGATCCCAAATCATTGCAAAGGCATCGCCGCCGACGCCGCAGGACACCGGCTCGCAAAGGCCCAGCACCGCATTGGCGGCAATGGCGGCGTCGACCGCCGATCCTCCGGCCTTTAAGGTTTCAATAGCCGTCTGGGTGGCCAGAGGGTGTGCGGTGGCTGCCGCGCCGTGCATGCCCCAGGCGGCGCTGCGGCTGGCGAAGGTGGCACCATCTACCCGGTCGCCGGAGCCCACGTCCCGGCGGTCGCGATTGGGATTCTGCGACCTTGTGCCTGCATGGGCCAGACTGGCGAGGGCGGCGGCCGGCAGGGCGGCGAGGAAGGTGCGACGAAACATGCGGTCTCCGATCAATAAGCCGCGACACTATAGCCACCCTAAAGGAGGCTTGGCGACGCTGGTTTTCAGGAACCGGGTTTCAGATTGAGGCCTGCTAGAATTTCCGTCACCGGAATGAAGAAGTTGAGATTTGCCGAAGTGTTGTCCAGGCCAGACACCGCCATGCCCACCACATTGCCCTTCTCATCCAGCAAGGGGCCGCCGCTATTGCCATGGGTGATGGACACATCGCTCTGGATCAGGGTGCCGCCCTCCACCTTGCGAATGGCCGAGACGATGCCCCGCGACAAGGTGCCCTGGAGGTCTAGGTCCAAGGGCGTGCCAATAGCGAAAACCGTGTCGCCGACATTGGGGAGCCTGGTCCGCAGGGGTAGTGGGCGGTGATGGTCGTCGGCGACCTGGATCAAGGCTGCGTCGAGCTTGCGATTGATCCGCAGCAACCTGGCCTGAGATTCGCTTCCATCGGACCAGCGCACCTTCAGCTTGCGACTCCGCCCCACAACATGGGCGTTGGTCAGAACCGCGCCGTCCTTGGACACCACAAAACCGCTGCCCATGCCGCTGGAATTAAACACCACCACGACGCCAGTATCGGATTGCGCGACAGGTCGAGCCCGCGCGCTCAGGGCCCCTCTCAGGATCAGGGGATCAAGGGGTGGCTGGTCCGTCGGCGCAGCGCAGGCCTTGCCGACGAGGACAAGGCTGAGCGCCGCCAGCCAGATAGACCTTCTCAAGGTTACAGGCTTAAGGGTGTGCATGCCTCGACTTCAGCATGATCTCTTGTGGGGAATCAACCTTTGGTCGACGACAGGTCTTTGCCGCCAAAAAATCTGTGTGGCGCGCTAGTCCACAAGCGCCCAGACGCAGGTCTTCTTCACCGCGAAGTCTTCCAGCTCTCGGGTGGTTTCCACCTGATATTCGGCCAGTTTTTCCAGCCCGGTTTTTGGAAAATAGGAGCGCCCAGGATCGCCGATCAGCACAATTGCACCCTGGGCCCGCGCGGCCATCAGCCAGGCCATAACCTTGTCGGTCATGGGTTTTTCATAACAGATGTCCCCGGCTAAAATCAGGTCTGCAGCGGGGGGCGGTTCGTCCAGCAGGTCAGTCTCTGTGAAGTCGCAGACCACATCATTGGCGGCCTGGTTCAGGGACAGGGCGGCCTGACAAAAGCTGTCAATGTCGGCGCAAAGCACGTGGGCTGCTCGGGCCTTCATGGCGGCTATGCCGACAATCCCAGAGCCAGAGGCAAAGTCGATCACCGTCTTACCCCTCACGAGGTTCGGATGGTCGAGGACATACCGCGCCAGGGCCTGGCCGCCCGCCCAGGCAAAGGCCCAAAAAGGTGGCGGCAGGCCAATCTCGGCCAGGGCCTCTTCCGTCATTTGCCAGATCGGGGTGATCTCGTCGGCCAGGCGCAGGTTGAGCTCTGGCGTATGGGGCGGGCTCTGTAGGCGCGTGTTTTCAAGGATGAAGGCGCGGCGGCCCTCAAGACTGGGAGCGATCATCCCCAAGCCTTAGGCCTGTGACAGGCTCGTCGCCAGCCTGATCACCGAAAGATAACCACCCGGCTCAATACGCATGCCGTCCGTCACGCCCTTG
>CAITHQ010000169.1 GCA_903892305.1 uncultured Alphaproteobacteria bacterium | reverse complement strand
CGAGAACTACTCGACGCCGTGCGCTCTGTGGCTGGCGGCAGCTTCGATGCTGAGACCGCCCCGCGGCGGGCCGGGGATGCACCGGTCTTGGTGGCCGACAATGGCAAGGCCCGAGAGGTCTTGGGTTGGTCCCCACGGTTTGGGCTCGCTGAGATTGTCGCCTCCGCGTGGCGGTGGCACCAGAAGCTCGGCGCTCGATAAGCCACTCGCTAAAAGGGTCAGGTCGTCAAAGGACGGGCAATGCAGTCTACGAAGACGTCTGTCATGCCAGAAATCAGTAGGATCCACTGCGCTTAAGCACGGCAGGGACGGTCATCATAATTATGTAGACATACAATTTGAAGTTAGACCGCTTCGCGAACAAGATGTCTAAGGCCACCCGTTCCCGGTAGGACACATCATTGCGGCCGCTGACCTGCCACAGGCCCGTTAGCCCCGGCTTTACGGACATGTAGCGAGAGAACCACCGGCCATATTTCGGAACTTCAGCCGGCACGATAGGCCGCGGTCCAACCAAACTCATATCACCAGCAATAATATTGAACAGCTGTGGCAGTTCATCAATGCTCGAAACCCGCAGGAAACGACCCAACATCGTGATCCGCGGATCCTTGCGAAGCTTGTGGTCTGCTTCCCATTCACTGCGGGCCTCTGGGCTTGACGCCAGCACAGCAGCAAGGCGGGCTTCAGCGTTAACGACCATGCTGCGGAACTTCCAGCATTTGAAGGGCTTGCCACCCAGCCCCATACGTTCCTGCCCAAACAAGACCGGTCCGCCATCCTGCAGCTTGATCGCGACTGCCGCCGCCAACATCATGGGGGCAAGGAAGATCAGCGCCAGGGCTGAGAGCACAATGTCCAGGATCCGGCGACCGTCCAAGCTCACCTCGTCCCTTTTCGGGCGCGCGGATTGCGGGTTTGGCACCACCTGGGCGTCTTTCGTAAGGTCGGTTGTGCCAGGAAGATACATGCACTCATTCCTTTCATATTACGCCCTATGAGTGCAAGGCTTATGCCACATTTTTTAAAGGGCTTCCGATGGCCCGCGGAGCCAAAAGCTTTCCCTGTCAGGGCACGAGCCTTCACTTTTTATTGGTATCATGTTCCGCGTGCTGGGCATGTGAAACTTATTTGACGCCGGGCCCATCCCTCAAAAAATGGGGTCAATTGCACAGGTTTTGATCATGTCCAGGTCGGAGATTGATCACTTCGCGGACCGATGGGGCAGCCAGCCCCTTGACCATCAAATTCCTGGGACTGGCGTGATCGAGAAAATCACCCTAGCTAAATAAAAAAAGATTTAGGGAGGCGCAAAGTCGCCGAAGGAATTTGGGTTGATCTTGCCCTGGCACTGTCAACCAATTCTTCGCTATTTTGCGTGAAGTTCCGTTACTTTCACTCGTGTAATCCAACGAAAAGCAAGAACGCGGGATATTCAAATGGCGGCGAACGGACTGGCCAAAACGGTCGAGAGCGGCGGTGAAACGGCGCGGATGCGTCGCCGTATGCGGCCTCGGGCCCTGCGCACCACCGATACCGCCCATGAAAGCCCAGCCGTTCTGCTGCAGGCCCAGTTGGCGCAATCCTTTGCTGAAAAACCGCTGACCGAAGACCGCTGGTCCGCCCGCCGCAGCCTAGCCTTCATGGTCGTGGTCAATGGCGTGTTTTGGGGCGGTGTGGTGATGATGGCCAAAGCCCTTCTGCCGGCACACCTCTAGAGCCGTTGCCGATCGGGCATATCCGGTTTTCGGGGCGCGCCAAGACGGCGCGCACGCGGTAATCCTGCCCCAGACATTCAAGCTTACGTTGTTATCGCCCTTCGATCTCGGTATAATGAGATTGGTATGTGAGGGCGGCTTGTGTTTTCCCTATTTCGACCCAAGGCAAGGCGCAAATCCGCCCCGTCCACGGACGGGCGCCTCGTCTATGCCATCGGCGATATCCACGGGCGGGTAGACGCCCTGGAAGGCCTCATAGACATTATTAGGGCCGATCTAGGTTCTAGGACCGCCTCGGCCCTGCCCTTGCTGATCTTTTTAGGCGACTATGTGGACCGCGGGCCCACCTCTCGGGAGGTGGTCGACTTAGTTATCAAGCTCCAGGCCGATCGCGCCTTTGAGGTGATTGTTCTTAAGGGTAATCACGAAGAAGCCATTCTACGCTTCCTGCAGGAGCCCGATTTCGGGCCGGTGTGGGCTGACTATGGCGGTCTGGCGACCCTGGCCTCCTATGGGGTTAATCCGCCGACGGGTCGAACAGACCAGGCCGCTTGGACCGCAGCGTCGGAACAGCTTTCCCAAGCCATGCCCAAGGCCCATTTGGACTTTTACCGGCGCCTCGATCTCCTGGCCACGGTGGGAGACTATGCCTTTGTCCATGCGGGCGTGCGACCGGGCGTGGGCTTGTCGGATCAAACCGAGCGCGATCTCTTATGGATCCGCGAGGACTTTCTTTCGGCACCCGGGCGGTTTGAAAAAATCATCGTCCACGGCCACACT
>CAITHQ010000168.1 GCA_903892305.1 uncultured Alphaproteobacteria bacterium | reverse complement strand
GTCAAGCGCCTGCGCGGCCTCTATCTTGCTGGGCAGATCAACGGCACTACGGGCTATGAAGAGGCAGCTGCCCAGGGTTTGGCGGCGGGTCTCAACGCGGCACGCGCCGCGGCCGGCTCTGCTCCGGCGGTGTTTGGCCGCGATCAGGCCTATATCGGTGTGATGATCGACGATCTGGTGACCCGGGGGGTGACCGAGCCCTATCGCATGTTCACCAGCCGGGCGGAGTTCCGTCTGAGCCTACGGGCGGATAATGCCGATCAGCGTCTCACCGACCTGGGGCTGGCCATGGGCTGCGTAGGTGTTTCACGTGAAACATCCCATCGAACAAAGTCTGAGGCCCTGACCCTGGCCCGCGCCGAGGCAGCATCCCTGACCTTGACCCCTACTCAGGCTGAAAAGGCCGGCTTGCCGGTCCGGGCTGATGGCCAGCGGCGAAACCTGACCCAGCTCCTGGCCTATCCCACCATCGGGTTTGAAGATCTGATGCAAATCTGGCCGCAAATTGGCTCCTGGCGGGGGGATGTTCGGGAGCAGGTGGAAATTGACGCGGCCTATAGCGGCTATATGGACCGCCAAGCCGTGGATGCCGCGGCCTTCCGCAAGGATGAAAACCTGCGCCTGCCCTCTGGCCTGGACTATGGGGCGATCGGCGCCCTCTCCAATGAGGTCCGGGAGAAGCTAAAGACGGTGCAGCCCGCCACCCTTGGGCAGGCCGCCCGGATTGAAGGGGTTACCCCTGGGGCCCTGACCGCGCTCCTGGCTTATGTTCGTCGTCAAGCCGCCTGAAATGACTGAAGAAACCCCCGCTGACCTTATCCATGCGGTAGACGATGCTAAGAGCTTCGCGCGTCTGACGGGTGCCGGCCCTACCGCCATGGCCGATCTTGAGCGCTACCGGTCATACCTGACCGACTGGAACCAGAAGATGAACCTGGTGGGCCCCAAGACCCTGGAGGCTTTCTGGTCCCGGCATGCTTGGGACAGCGCTCAGGTCCTGCGGTTTGCCCCAGACGCCCTAACCTGGGCCGATCTAGGGACCGGCGCAGGATTGCCGGGCATCGTCTTGGCAATCCTTGGGAAAAGCCGCCCCGGTTATCACGTCCATTTGGTGGAAAGCCTGACCAAACGCTGTCGGTTCCTGACCGAGGTGGTCAATGGTTTGGAGCTTCCGGCCACCGTTCACAATTCTCGTGCGGAAGACTTGTCCTTGGCTGTGGATATCGTCACTGCCCGGGCTTGTGCTCCCCTGTCCAGATTGCTTGGGTATTCCCGGCCCTACTTTCAGAGGGGGGCCACAGCACTTTTCCTTAAGGGACAAGATGTTGTGTCTGATTTAGAGGAAGCCTCTAAATCTTGGGATTTCGACGCTGAGGTCCTGCAAAGTTTAAGCGACGAACGTGGTCGCATCGTGTGTGTGAAAAGGCTGGGTCGTGGTCGGTAGTTCCAAAACGCGCGCGCTTCGAGTGCTGGTCATCGCCAATCAAAAGGGCGGGGTCGGCAAGACGACGACAGCGATCAATCTGGGCACAGCCCTGGCGGCGGTGGGCGAGAAGGTTTTGCTGATCGATTCAGATCCCCAGGGCAATGCCTCTACGGGCCTGGGGGTCGGCCATGCCCAGCGCAAGGTCACGCTGTATGATGTGCTGATGGGTGAGACCCCGATCGCCGAGGCGGTCATCTCCACCACCTTGCCGGGGCTGGACCTGATCGCTGCTGACCCCGATCTTTCAGGGGTGGAGCTGGAGCTCGGCCGCGACCCCAATCGGTCCTATAAGCTTCGCAATGCCATTGAACCCCTAAAGAGCTCAGGGGCTTACAGCTATGTCCTGATCGATTGCCCGCCGTCGCTCAACCTTCTCACCGTCAATGCCATGGCGGCGGCCGATGCGGTGCTGGTGCCCCTACAATGCGAGTTTTTCGCCCTGGAGGGTCTTAGCCAGCTGATGCGGACGGTGGACTTGGTGCGGGGCAGCCTCAATCCGGTCCTGGAAATCCAGGGCATTGTCCTGACCATGTATGACCGTCGCAACCGCCTGTCGGAACAGGTGTCGGGGGATGTGCGCGCCCATTTTGGCGAAACCGTTTATCAGACGGTTATTCCGCGCAATGTCCGGGTGTCTGAGGCCCCGTCCTTCGGCCTGCCCGCCCTGGTCTACGACATGCACTGTGCAGGCAGTCAGGCCTATATCAAGCTCGCCAAGGAAGTCGTGGCCCGCGAACGGGACCGCCGCGCCAAGGCTATGGCGTAAGGATAGATAAGAACATGGCTGAAAAACGTGGGCTTGGCCGGGGACTCTCGGCCTTATTAGGCGATTCCGAAGAGGCCCAGGCCCAGGGTGGTCTTGCCCCCAGTGGCCTGCGGGACATCCCCATTGACCTGATCCACCGCAAGGAGGACCAGCCCCGGTTCCGCTTTGATGAGGCAGAACTTGAGGAATTGGCGGCCTCTCTGCGCAAGACCGGGGTCCTACAACCCATTCTCGTTCGGCCCCTGAAGGATATGGACGGCCACTATCAGATCGTGGCCGGCGAGCGGCGGTGGCGGGCGGCGCAGAAGGCCGGGCTCCACGTCCTGCCGGCAATTGTCCGCGACTTGGGCGATGTTGAGGTTATGGAAGTGGCCATTGTCGAAAACGTCCAGCGTTCTGACCTCAATGCCATTGAAGAGGCCATGGCCTATCACCAGCTGATCGATGCTTTGGGTCGCACCCATGGCGAGGTCGCCGAGGCGGTGGGCAAGAGCCGGGTGCATGTGGCCAATGCCGTGCGCCTGATCAACCTGCCGGGGGAGGTGCGCGAGCATATCCTGGCTGGCCGCCTCAGCGCTGGTCACGGTCGGGCCCTGCTGGGCGCCCATGATTTCATGAAGATTTCTGCCCTGGCTGAACAGGTCCTGACTCAGAACCTATCGGTCCGCGCCACCGAGGCCTTGGTACGAAAGACCGAGACGCCCTCTATCGTTAAGCCGGGCAAGGCCAGGGCGAGGCCGGGATCATCAGCTGACATTATCGCCCTGGAAAACGACCTGTCCGACACCCTTGGCCTGGATGTGTCTGTCCTCGACCGGGAGGGCTCAGGCGAAGTTAAGATCAGCTATCAGACCCTGGAACAATTGGACGAGATCTGTCGGCGCCTGACTCGGACCTGAAAGCCAGTCATGTGCCATTCATCCCGGTGTCCCTAATAGGGGAGGGCCAGGGGGCGAGCACGCACCCAAAGGCCCCACCCTAAAGGACCCGCAAACCATGACGCTCTCCCAGAAGCTCCCCATCCTGGCCATCGCCCTCTCGACCATCGCTTTGAGCGCCTGCGCGGGCTATGCCGCCGCCGAAATAGATCAGCCGCATATGCGCTCTGCCCTTTCTGGCCTGCAGAACGTGCGGGCCGAGCTCGCCCTGGCAACCAGCAATAAGGGCGGGCATCGCGTTCTCGCCCTGCAACACGTAGATGAGGCCCTTCGAGAAGTTCGCCTTGGTCTCGATAGCGCTGAAGGTTACGCCACCCCGCGGCCGCGTTAAAACGGGCCAGACACGTCAGTCCCTTGGGCCCAAGAGCCAAGGGCATGACGGGACCAAGCAGAGGCTGTAGAAGGTGCAAGGCATGCTCAATCGACGATCCCTGGCCTTGGCCTTGGCCGCGGCGCCCTTTTTCGCCGGTTCGGTGCAGGCCGCACCCCCCGCCATCCTCTCGGCAGAGGATCGGGCCCTGGTAGACAAGGCCGCGGCCTATCTGCAGGGTCTGACCCAGGCCAGGGGGCGGTTTGTTCAGACTGACGCAAGAGGCTCCCGGACCCAGGGCGAGGTGATGATTAACCGTCCAGGCCGGGCCCGATTTGCCTATGATCCGCCATCAGGTCTGCTGGTAGTGGCGGATGGGGCCAATGTGTCGGTGTCCAATTCCCAGCTTAAGACCTTTGACCGCTATCCCCTGATGGCCACGCCCCTATCCCTGTTTTTGGCCCGGCAAGTCCGTCTGGATAAATCCATTGTCATAACAGAGGTTCGCCGAGCCGCTGACGGCTTCACCATCACCGCCAGGGACGGCAGTCGGCGGGCGGAAGGCTCCATCAGTCTGCGCTTTTCTGCCAATCCCTGGGCCCTGGCCGGCTGGACGGTGTCTGACGCCCAGGGCCAGACCACCCAGATTCAGCTGACCGACTTTGCCCCAACTTCTGGCCTGGCCCCAGGGCTATTTGAGCTAAAGGACCCCCACGCGGTGCGGCCAGGCCGGGCGCGGTAGCCGCTTTTGACTGTGACAATTTCACAACAAGCAAGACTCTAGCGCTTTTCGATTGACATTTTCTCGAGACGTGGCATTAATGCCACTTATGACGTCCGTGAAAGCGGATGGATACCCGGTCGGATTTGATCCCCTCCCGACCGTGGCGTGAGAGATGAACTTTTCGCCCGGACCGTCTCCAGTGTCCGGGCGTTTTTTCGTCTAAGGCCTGGCGCTCTATCCTGATGGGGGTGACCCAGGACTTAGACTCCGGCCTTTGCCGGAGTGACTGCGGAGGGTGACTGTTTTTCAGCGTGCTTAACTGTCACCATAGCGACCTGCCCCCATAGCCTGGCACCTTGACGGCCCATCGGCATGCCTCGATACCGGCGATACCCCGAAAACATAGGCCTGCCCGGTGACAGACCCCGCCTTTACAGCCGATCCAAGTCTTTTGGCCCTGGCCATGGAGGCCCTTGGCGCCCGCGCCGCCCCAGAAGGTCACAAACTTCCCACCGAAGTCCCAGAAGCGCCTTGGGAGGCGGAACGGGTTCTTACGGTCATGGCCGATCTCTTACTGCATCAGGCTATGGACTTGGGCCATGACGCCGCCTTTGCCCATATGGATCCCCCGACCCCAGCCATCAGTTGGATTACCTCCCTCTGGTCTGCGTCTCGGAACCAGAACCTTTTGCATCCGGTCACAGCGCCGGCGGGCAGGGACCTCGAGGCCCAGGTGGTGGCCTGGCTGGCCCCACATTTTGGCATGGACGGCGGACATATGACCCCAGGGTCCACCCTCGCCAACATCACGGCCCTCTGGGCAGCCCGCAAGCTAAGAGGGATCCGTCGCGTGGTCGCGAGCGCTGCCTCCCATGTGTCCATCCCCAAGGCCGCCGACATCTTGGGCCTTAGCTTTGAACCCATTGCCTGTGACCGCGAGGGCAAGATCGATGGGCAGGCCCTGCCGCAGGACCTCTCAGATGCGGCGCTTGTTCTGACCGCGGGACATACCTCTAGCGGGGCCATTGATGACCTTTCCCTGGCCGGTCGCGCCGCCTGGACCCATGTGGACGCTGCCTGGGCTGGGCCCCTGAGGCTGACCACCCCATGGGCAGGACGCCTTGATGGGGTTGAGCAGGCGGATTCGGTTTCGGTCTCGGCCCATAAGTGGCTGTTTCAGCCTAAGGAATCCGCCCTGGTCTTCTTCAAGGACACAGAGGGCGCTCACGGGGCGCTGTCGTTCGGCGGGGCCTATCTGGCAAGGCCAAACATCGGCCTCCTGGGGTCCCATGGAGTCACCGCCGCGGCGAACCTCGCCGCCACCCTTCTGACCTTTGGCAAACGGGGTTTGGAGCGGCGGATCGGGGAAGCTCTTGAAAAGGCCGAAAAGTTCGCCGCCGCTGTGCAACACAATCCAGATTTGGAATTGCTCTGCCAGCCAATGACTGGCGTCGTGGTTTGGCGACCTCGTGATCCAGACCAGTTTGACGCCATAGCCGGCCAGCTCCCGCTCGGTACCGCCTCGCAAACCTTGATCGAAGGGGACCGCTGGTTCCGCAATGTCGCGGCCAATCCGAACCTTAGGATTGAACCCCTGTGCGACCTCGTTGCAGGATTGAGCCTCTAACTAGGTCTCCGAACTCACTAGAAAATCCACAATCGCCTGCGCAAATGCCGCCGTTCCCACAAGCCCTGCGTGATCGCCGGGCAAGTGCAGGGGAGTACAGTCGGGCATGAGGTCTGCCAAACCCTCCACCGAGCCATTGTCGTGGTCGGCGTCTCCGAGAATGGCCAGGGTCGGAACGGGAATGGCGGCGAGCTCTGCCGGATTTGTGGGCGCAAAGGCCGCCAGGACCCCCAGCAGGGCATGACGATCTAGGCCCAGGGTGGTAATCCGCTTGGCGATGGTCTTGCCCATGACCGGATCGCTCGCAGCTTCGCCATATCGCAGGGCGTCTTCAAAGGCGGTTGCCCTTGGCCCGGCCTCCATAATTCCCATTTCTCCCATGCCCCCAAGGACGCAGCGGCGGGGGCGCGCGCCGCGCACCATGACCCGGGCGGCGGTGCGGGCACCCATGGAATAGCCCCCGAGGTCATAGTCGGTGAGGCCAAGATGGTCGACGAGGGCCAGGGCATCAGAGGTCATGATGTCGGCGGGCCAGGCGGCGGGGTCTGTGGGGGCGTCTGAGCCACCATGGCCCCGGCAATCTGGGGCGATGACCCGGAAGCCCGCCGCCGCCAGCATTCCAGCAATGCCCGGGGTAAACCAGTTGCCCTGGCCGCTCGACATGAAGCCGTGGAGCAGGAGGACGGGGCGGCCCTCGCCTAGCTCATGCCAGACTAGGCGGGTGCCGTCGGGGGCGGTGAAGGCGTGAAGGGTCGGGATCAAGGCGCTATCCGGCTGTCCTGTGTCACCCCAGACTAGGGCTCTGACATCGAGGCGCAAAGCCCTGCCTTGCCCCCCGCCCGACTTCCCGCTCTAAACAGGGACATGCAGCTTCGACTCGCCACCTGGAACGTCAATTCTGTTCGCCTGCGGGCCGAGCAGGTTCAGAAATTCGTCGCGGAAAATGCGCCCGACGTCCTGTGCATGCAGGAGATCAAGTGCCAGGAGGCGGAGTTTCCCCGTCAGGCCTTTGTGGACGCCGGCCTGCCTCACCTTCGGATTGCTGGGCAGAAGGGCTCCCATGGGGTGGCGATCGCCTCGCGCCTTCCGATCAGCGATGCGCCGGTCCTGGAGATGTGCCGAGAGGGGCATGCCCGGGTCGTGGGGGCTGTGGTCGAGGGGGTGGAGATCCAGAACTTCTACATTCCGGCTGGCGGGGATGAGCCCGACCGGGCCCTGAACCCCAAGTTCGACCACAAGCTGGACTTCTTTGAGAAACTGACCGCCGAAATGGCCCGCCGGGACCCCAAGGCGCCCCTGGCCATAGTTGGGGACCTAAATGTGGCGCCGGGCGAGTTTGATGTCTGGAGCCATAAGCAGATGTCGAAGGTGGTGAGCCATACGCCCATTGAGCTGGCCGCCATGGCGGAGTTGAAGGCCTCCTTGGGCTTTATCGACCTGGTGCGAGAGGCGATCCCTGACCCCCAGAAGCTGTTTTCCTGGTGGAGCTATCGGGCGGCCGACTTCCGGGCGTCTAATCGCGGCCTGCGGCTAGATCATATCTGGATCAGTCCGGGTCTGAGGGACGCGGCATTAAGGACCGGTAAGGCCCTGGCCCGGGTGCATGACGATGTGCGTGAATGGGAACGCCCCAGTGACCACGCCCCGGTGAGCGCGGACTTCGGCCTGTAAGGTTGGACAACCGGCCTATCTGAGTGGCAGCGCCCTATGACCTGGACTCTGGCCTTCGCCGGAGTGACCGGAGAAGGGGCTGGGCGCGTGATACATCCATCGGTCATCCCGGCGGAGGCCGGGATCCAGTTCGTAAGGCTGTGACCTACGGTGCGAGCTTATAGCCGCCCAGCTCGGTGAGCAGCAGTTTGGCATTGGCCGGGTCGGACTCGATCTTTTGGCGCAGGCGATAGACGTGGGTTTCCAGGGTGTGGGTGGTGACCCCAGCGTTATAGCCCCAGACCTCGGCCAGCAGTTCCTCGCGGGAAACCGGCTTTTCCCCGGCCCGGTAGAGGTATTTCAGGATGTTGGTTTCCTTTTCCGTCAGCCGGATCTTTTTCTGCTGGGCATCGACTAGCAGCTTGGCCGAGGGGCGGAATTCATAAGCACCCAGATGGTAGACAGCGCCCTCAGACTGCTCATGGCTGCGCAGTTGGGCGCGGATGCGGGCCAGGAGAACGGCCAGCTTAAACGGCTTGGTCACATAATCATTGGCTCCGGCGTCCAGACCCTGGACGGTATCCTCATCAGTGTCGGCGGCGGTGAGCATGATAACAGGGCAGCTGACCTGCTGGGCCCGCATCTGGCGGCAGGCCTCGCGGCCGTTAATGTCGGGCAGATCGACGTCGAGCAGGATCAGGTCGGGGCGCAGACGCACCGCCGCCTCAACCCCTGACAAACCTGTGGCGGCCTGATGAACATTGAAGTCCTCGGTGGCGGCCAGCTGTTCGGCGATTTCGACGCGCAGATCGTCATTGTCATCGACGACCAGCAATGTCTTTCTCTGAGCCATGGAGTGATCCTTGCCCTTTCGGGGCGCATACTGACGCTGAAATGAAACCTGTTTCTGCAGCGAACCGGAGTTCGTCGCCGCTGAAAAGGGTCTCTCTGGAGTTATAGGGCAAAATGATCTTTACCGCGACGTCTGACCATCGCTTTGACCTGGGTGACCGGACCTGTCCCTGCGCCCTGGGCAAGGGTGGGGTGGTGCGGGCCGATCATAAGCGGGAAGGGGATGGATGTTCGCCCTTGGGAATCTGGCCGATCCGGGCGATCCTCTATCGGCCAGACCAGGCCTTTGCCGCCCTGATGCCTAAGGATGTGGCACATGCCCCGATCCAACCTTCAGACGGCTGGTGCGATGAACCCCAGGATCCCAGCTATAATCGCAAGGTCGTCCTGCCCTATCCCGCCAGCACTGAGCATCTATGGCGTGAAGACCGGGTCTATGACGTGGTGGTGGTGCTGGGCCATAATGATGACCCGCCAGTTCCCTTTATGGGCTCAGCTATTTTTCTGCACCTAGCCAGGCCAGACTATTCCCCTACAGCGGGCTGCGTGGCCCTCAGCGCCGCCGATATGGAAGCCTTCCTGACCCGGGTGAGGCCTGGAGATTCGGTTCGGATCGCGCTTTAAGGCCTGCCTTTAAGATCGGGCGCCGAACAGGGCCGAGCCCACCCGCACGCTGGTCGCCCCAAAGCGCACGGCGGTTTCGAAATCGCCGCTCATGCCCATGGAGAGGCGGTCTAGGCCATTGCGCGCGGCGATCTTGGCCAGCAGGGCGAAGTGGGGCCCCGGCGGTTCGTCGGCGGGGGGAATACACATCAGACCTTCGATCTCAAAGGACCTGCGGGCTAGGGCGATAAAGGCATCGGCGGCACCGGGGAAGACCCCGGCCTTTTGCGGCTCCTCGCCGGTATTGACTTGAACATAGAGACGCGGCGCCTTGCCTTGCTTCTGGATTTCCTCGGCCAGGGCACCGATGAGCTTTTCGCGATCCAGGGTCTCAATCACATCAAAGAAGGCCACCGCCTCCTTGGCCTTATTGCTCTGCAGGGGCCCGATCAGGCGCAGTTCAATCTCGTCGCGCCGGTCAGACCAGCGGGTCATGGCCTCCTGAACACGATTTTCCCCATAAATCCTCTGACCAGCCTCCCAGACCGGGGCGATGTCAGCCCAGGCCTGCAGTTTGGAGACAGCTACCAGGGTGGTTGCGCCCAGGGGACGGCCAGCCGCCTTTTCAGCGTCGGCGATCTGAGTCAGAACAGTTTGGCGCTTTGAGGAGGTCGACATTTTCTGGACCGTGACAAGAACGGCGGCCTGTTTAGGGCGGCGCGCGCGGTGTGGAAAGGCCTTGCCCCGTCTCCTGGTCTTTACCGATCCGGTCCGCACCCCAGATGTTGAGGCTCTAGCTGCCAGTTTAGGGCCAGGCCAGGCCCTGGTCTATCGCGCCTATGGGGCCCCTGAGTCGGAAGCGGTCGCCCGACGCCTGTTGCGCCTGGCCCGTCAGAGGGGCTTTTTGCTGCTGATCGGGGCCGACTACCGCCTGGCCGCGCGGATTGGTGCCCATGGGGTGCATCTGCCCGAACGCTTAGCGCACCTGGCGCCGAGGGCGAGAGGGCAGGGGCGCATAGTGACGGCGGCGTCCCATTCGCCGCGGGCCCTGCGGGCCAAGGGCTTAGACGCTGTCGTTCTATCGGCGATTTTCCCTTCAGCCAGCCCCTCTGCGGGTCCACCCATTGGTGCTCTAAAACTTGCCCTGCTGGTGCGGCGCGCCGCAAGCCCGGTCTACGCACTGGGGGGTGTCACAGCACACACCGTGCCAGCTCTGCTGAGGACAGGGATTATCGGACTGGCTGGAATTTCAGCTTTTAGAACTTAAACGCGGTCTCGAGACGCACCCGCGGTGCGCTGTCGCGGGGTTCGGTCTTCTTGTAGACAGGTAGCAGCGGCTGGTCGCCGAGGGTCACAGCACCACCAATCCGCAAGGACGGGGTCAGCCGGTAATAGGCTCCGGCCTGGACGTCGCTCCACAGGGCGCTGCGTTCGGCCGGCTGGTCGAGGTTCAGCGTCATGCCCCAACGACCGCGTCGGGCATCCCACTTCAGGGAGTGTGCACCATTGGCACTGACAGCGGTCACATCGGTCTGGACAATGAAATCTGGTGTCTTTGGGGCGGTTTCCGCATGACCCAGGGACGCCGCGCCAAGGAGCGCAGTTGCCAGGGACCAGGAGAGAACCGACTTTACCGACATGACTTACACTAGGTCTCAACACCAAAGGCTTGCAAGGACTGAGCAAACCTGTGGACGATTAAGTGCCCCTTGGCGCTTAGGTCAACACCACAATAAGCCATAATTGGCCACCAATGTACGAATCCCGCACCCCCTGTGGCGACGAGGTCACGCGATTCCTGTTTGGCGGATGTCGCGGCGTTGTTATAGAGGGCTTCGGCGCGGGGCGGCGCCGCGTCCTTCAAACGGCGCGTAGGAACTTTTTTGGAGCGGATGACGATGCCGTTTGAGCGCGAAAATTGGATGCGGGGAGTCACCGCTGGTGTCTTGGCCTTGAGCCTGGGCAGTCTTGGGGCCTGTTCGACGACGAAGGCCCCCAAGTCTCAGAGCGGTGGAGGCTTCAGCCTGATGCACCCCCTGGGCGGCGGAAGCTCAAAGGGCCCTCAGGCACCCAGTGATGCCCCTGCCATTGGCGTTAACGGCTATCTGTGGCGTTCAACCTTGGACACCTTGTCCTTCATGCCCCTGGTGTCGGCAGACCCCTATGGTGGGGTGGTGATCACGGATTGGTACATTAATCCGGAAAAGACCGATGAGCGCTTTAAGTGCACGGTCTATATCCTGGACTCCCGCCTGCGGGCTGACGGCCTCAATGTCGCTGTCTTCAAGCAAGCCAAGGATCCGGCCGGCAATTGGGTCGATGTTGCCATCGCCCCCCAGACTGAAACCGATATTGAGAACGCGATCCTGACCAAGGCGCGTCAGCTTCGACTTTCCAACGTCAAGGGCTAGGTCGCTCCGCGATCTCGCCTGACGTCTGGCGTCGGCTCAATAGAAACAGGTTGACCCTGATCGCCCAGCGTCTCGGCCTCGGACACTCCAAAGTGTGCCGTCGCCTTCGTGTGCCGTTTTCATTGCCCGTCAAACCAAGCTAAAGCCTTCTCCCATGGCCCGATACAATCCCAAAGAGACCGAACCCAAATGGCGCGCCGCCTGGGACGCCGCCAAGGTTTTCGAAGCTGGCCCGCCCGCGCCCGGCAAGCCGAAATACTATGTCCTAGAAATGTTCCCCTACCCTTCAGGACGTCTGCACATGGGCCATGTGCGCAACTATGCCCTGGGAGACGTCATCGCCCGGTTTAAGCGGGCGCGCGGCTTTAATGTGCTTCACCCCATGGGGTGGGATGCCTTTGGCCTTCCCGCTGAGAACGCCGCCATGGAGCGTGGGGTCGACCCAAAGGCCTGGACCTACGACAATATCGCCCGGATGCGCTCTGAGCTGAAGGAGCTAGGCCTGTCTATCGACTGGTCCCGGGAATTCGCCACCTGTGACCTGGCCTATTACGGCCAGCAGCAGGCCTGGTTTCTGGAGCTGTTCAAGACGGGCCTGGTCTACCGCAAAGAGGGCGTCGTCAACTGGGACCCTGTTGACCAGACCGTGCTGGCCAATGAGCAGGTGGTGGATGGCCGTGGCTGGCGCTCAGGCGCCGTGGTGGAAAAGCGCAAGCTGAACCAGTGGTTCCTACGCATTACCGACTATGCCAATGACCTTGCCGACAGCCTAGCAACCCTGGACCGCTGGCCTGACAAGGTCCGCACCATGCAGGAAAACTGGATCGGAAGATCCAAGGGCCTGAGGTTCAAATTCAACTTCTCTGATCCCGCACCGCCCGACTTTGCAGAGGGTCTAGAAGTCTACACGACCCGCCCCGACACCCTCTATGGGGCGAGTTTTGTGGGTGTGGCACCAGATCACCCCTTGGCCGAGCAGATCGCTGCACAGAATCCGGCCGCCGCCGATTTTATCGCCGCCTGCCGCAAGGGCGGTGCCTCCCAGGCGGAAATCGATACTGCTGAGAAGATCGGCTTTGATACGGGCCTGACCGTTGCACACCCCTTTGACCCCAACTGGCGTCTGCCGGTCTGGATCGCCAACTTCATCTTGATGGATTACGGCACCGGCGCGATCTTTGCCTGTCCGGCCCATGATCAGCGCGACTTGGATTTCGCGCGCAAATACGGCTTGGCGGTCAAGCCGGTGGTCTTGCCGCCAGGTGAAGACCCCGCGACCTTTGACATCGGCGATGAGGCCTATACCGGCCCCGGCCGCATCTTCAACTCCGAAGACCTAGACGGCCTCGATGTTGAGACCGCTAAGGCCGTGGCTATTGCCAAGATCGAAGCCCAGGGTCAGGGCCAGGGCGCGACAGTGTTTCGTCTGCGCGACTGGGGGGTGGCCCGTCAGCGGGGCTGGGGCTGTCCGATCCCCGTCGTGCATTGTTCTGCATGCGGGGTTGTCCCCCTGCCGGCCAGCGCCCTGCCCGTCGCCCTGCCCGACGACCTGGAATTTGGCAAGCCGGGCAATGCCTTGGACCGCCATCCCACCTGGAAGCATACCCCCTGTCCGACCTGTGGCGCGGCGGCCCTGCGGGAAACCGACACCCTGGACACCTTTGTGGACTCGTCTTGGTATTTCGCCCGCTTCACCAATCCAGACTCCGCCTCCCCCATCGACAAGGCCGCAGCTGATTACTGGCTGCCGGTAGATCAGTATGTGGGGGGCATCGAACATGCTGTCTTGCACCTGCTCTATGCGCGGTTCGTGACCAAGGCCCTGGCCGATCAGGGCCTGCTGAGCGCCAAGGAGCCCTTTGCTGGCCTTTTCACCCAGGGCATGGTCACCCATGAAACCTATCGTCGGCAGTCGGGGGAATGGGTCGAACCTAAGGATCTTGAACTTTACAGCGAGGGCCAGACCCGCCGGGCCCGTTTAATCGCCACGGGTGAACCCCTGGTGGTGGGCGACATCGAGAAGATGTCCAAGTCCAAAAAGAATACCGTAGCGCCGGAGGAAATCTTCGAGGTCTATGGGGTGGATGCCGCCCGGCTGTTCGTCCTGTCGGATTCCCCGCCTGAGCGGGACACCCAGTGGTCCAATGCTGGGGTTGAAGGCGCTTGGCGCTTTGTGAACCGGGTCTGGGCTGAAGTCGAAAGCCAGCCTGCTGGTCCCTATGATGCCGGACCAGATGACGCGGCTGCCGATGCTGTACGCCGAGGGTCTCACCGACTGATCAAGGCCATGACTGAGGCCATTGAAAGCTTCCGGTTTAATTCCGGCATTGCCAGGCTTTATGAGTTCCTGAACCTGATGAAGGAGCACAAGGCCCAAGGTGCTAGCCCTGCCTTGTTGGCGGCGCGGGCACAGGCCCTGTCGGCCTTTGCTCGATTGATCGCCCCCTTCACCCCGCACCTGGCTGAGGAATGCTGGGTCCAGCTGGGTCAGAGCGGTCTGGTGGTCGAGAACCCCTGGCCAGACTTTGATCCTGCCCTCACCCAGGACGCCGTGGTCACCTTGCCCGTTCAGGTCAATGGTAAGCGTCGGGGCGAAATTCAGGCCCCGGCCGGGGCTGAACCGGCTGAGGTCGAAAAAATGGTGCTTGACGATCCGGAGATCACAAGGCGCCTTGAGGGTCTGACCATTCGTAAGGTGATCGTCGTGAAGGATCGTATCGTCAACATCGTGGCCGCCTAATGCGTCGTTTGATCCTTTCTGCCCTTGTGGCTCTGAGCCTCGCTGGGTGCGGCTTTACCCCGCTTTATGGAACCCCAGGGGTGGCCTCTGGCCTCACCGCTATTCAGGTCTCAACGCCGGAAGGCCGCGTCGGTAGCTTGCTGCGTGAGCATCTGGATGATGTCCTGGCCCGCAACAGCGCCTCGCCACCGACCCATCGCCTGACCACAGCCCTGGCTGAGCGCCGCTATCCCCGGGGCATTCGCATCGACAATGTGGCCACCCGATATGAATACGTTCTGGTGGTCGACTATCGCCTGACCCAAATCAGCGGCGGGTCTGGCCCTGCCAAGACCGGCAAGGTTCGCGTCGAAGTCACTTACGATTCAGCTGACCAGCCCTATGCCTCCGTCGCGGCTCAACAGGACGCCCAAGACCGGGCCGCCAGTGAAGCCGCCCGGCGTATCCAGCTGGAACTGGCCACCTGGCTCGCCAAACCCAAGGCCTAGGCCGGTGATCCTCAGCCGCCGACCTGATATTGAGCGGTTCATCGGGCGGCCAGATGCTGGCATCCGAGCCGCCTTGATCTATGGGCGCGACACGGGCGTGGTGCGGGAGCGTGGACAACAGCTGGCCGCTAAGGTCACGGCTCGCCCCGACGACCCCTTTGACGCCGCCCTGCTCAATGACAGCGATATGGATGGGGATCCTGGGCGCCTAGAAGGAGAATTGGCCGCTCAATCCATGATGGGCGGACGCAGGCTGGTGCGGCTGAAACTGACCTCTGAAAAATCGGGGCCCGACAAGCTGGCCGCCGAAGCCCTGACCCGGCATGTGGCGGGCGAACTAAACCCTGAAGCATTTTTTCTTATAGAGGCGGGCGCCCTGGGCAAGGAGTCGGCCCTAAGAAAGGTCTGTGAGAAGTCCCCGGCCTGCGCCGTCATCCCCTGCTATGAAGACGAGCCGGGCGACATTGCCCGTCTGGTCAGGGACAGTCTGTCCCAAGATGGGGTCGGTCTGACCGCTGACGCCCTAGCCGTGTTTGTCGCCCGAATGCCCAAGGAGCGGGGGGTGGCCCGCCAGGAAATTGAGCGCCTAGCCCTGTTCTTGGGCCCTGGCTCTGGCCTGACGGCGACGCCAAAGGATTTGGAAGCCTTTCTTGGCGTGGAACCAGAGGCCTCCCTGTCAGACGCCGCCGCAGACGCCTTTGGTGGACGTCTGGCCCAGGCCCAGCAAGGGCTAAGGCGGGCAGCCCAAGAGGGTGAGGCCGGTCCTGCCGCTGTTCGCGCCATCGGAAACTATCTGAGCCGACTACGCCGGACCCTGACCCTGGCCAAGAGTGGTGCGGGCCTGCAAGAGGCCGCCAAGGCCTCTGGGGTTTTCTGGAAAAGCGAACGGGAATTTCTGCGCCAGGCCAGATCCTGGACCCTCGCAGAGCTTGACCGGCTTCAACCCGATGTCCTGGCCGCGGACCGCGCCTGCAAAACCACAGGATCGCCCGATCATTTGATTGCCGAACGCCTTGCCCTCCAGATTGCCGGCCGGGCCAGACGGCTCGGGCTCTAAATCAAGAGCATGAGCCAATTAGCCTGTGGCCAAGGCGTCCTCTGAGGTCACCTCGCGGCCCTGGGACCATTTTGAAATGGCCCGCAGAAGGTTGCCTGGGTTTATAGGCTTACCGATATGGTCATCCATACCGGCCGCCAAGCACCGGCTGATCTGGTCGGGCAGAACATTGGCGGTCATGGCGACGATGGGCGTTGTTTGGGCGCCCGGAGCCTTGGAGTCCCTATAGGTTCGTGTCGCACTCAAGCCGTCCAAGACCGGCATGTGAACATCCATGAAGACCAGATCGAAGGTCTGTGCGTCCAAGGCCTTCAGGGCCTCCAGACCATTTTCTGCCGTTTCGATGTCGATATCGAAGGGCCGCAGAAGGGTCTGAATCAGTTCTCTATTCACCGCGACATCTTCCACCAGCAACAACCGGATGGGGCGGTCTGGGGTTTCAATGGTTTCGGTCGCCAGCGCGGGTTCGCTGAGAGCCTGGGTCCAAGGCAGTGTCAGTTCAAACCAGAAGGTTGAGCCCTTGCCCGGTTCGCTAAGGGCCCCGATATCGCCCCCCATGCACTCGATGGTCCTTCGACAAATGGCCAGACCCAGGCCCGTTCCCCCGTATTGTCGGCTTACCGAAGCGTCGGCCTGGGTAAAGCGATCAAAGAGATGGTCGATCTGGTGGGCAGGTATGCCAATCCCGGTATCTGTGACTTCGACTCGCAGGCGGTCAGTCGTCTCATCAAGGGGTAATTGCACGACCCGGATCTTTACACCGCCGGCATGGGTGAATTTCAGCCCATTGGACACAAGATTGAGCAGGACCTGCCGGATCTTGCCGTCGTCGCCGATGAGGGGGCGAATATCGCCCTCGGTCTCCAGGCTAGTCCAAACGTCTTTAGCCTCCGCCTGGCCTGCCATGAGATCTAGGACCGCCTGGGGCGGTGCGGCGGGATCAAATGCGTGGGCTTCCAGCTCAATGCCTCCAGCCTCCAGCTTGGAGTAGTCCAGGATTTCTGTGACCAGTTCCAGCAGGGCCAGACTGGCATTGTGGATCAAACTCACATGCCGGGTGTCTTCCTTAGCCAGCCTGGTGGATCGCCGTAAGACTTCGGAGAATCCAATAATGGCGTTGAGCGGAGTCCGCAGCTCATGGGTCATGTTTGCCAGGAATTCTGACTTGGCTGCCGCGGCGTCTTCCGCCCGGCGCCGGGCGTCCACCAAGTCTTTTTCCAGGGCCTTTCGCGCGTCGATCGGTCGCGACACGGTCAGCACCTTGGGG
>CAITHQ010000167.1 GCA_903892305.1 uncultured Alphaproteobacteria bacterium | reverse complement strand
GGGATGGAGTGCCGATGATCACGGCTGCCACATGCTCGCCCATCACTGGGGCAAAGGAAAACCCGTGGGACCCAAAACCGCACATAAGATAAAGGCCCGGGCGGCCTGAGGGGCCTGCCATGGGCAAGCTGTCTGCTGTGGTTGCGCGCACTGCCGTCCGATTTTCTAGGGTCAACTTGGCCGCCCGCCGGGCGAGGTCGGGACGCGCCTGGCCTAGGGTCTCAAGATTGCGTGCCTGGTCTTCTGGCCGAACATCATCACTGCCATCGCCCCGGTCATGGGTGGCGCCGAACAGAAGGCCCGTGGAGGTCGGGATGACATAACCGCCCCAGGCCGCGGCCTGAACCGTTTCGTCTGTTTCTACCCAGGTGGCCTGACCGCGAACCGGCCTCAGATCAAGGTGAGGAGCCAAGCCAAGACTCTGCTGTCCGCCAGCTAGAACTACAATATCGAAGTCGCCAAGGGTCTGAGCGTTTGCGCCCGACAACCGCCAACCTGTCCCAGCCTGATCAAGACGACAGACCTTTTCCCGGGTCACATGTTCAAACCAGGCCGCGTGGATGGCGGCAGGATTCACGACCAGGGCGCTGGCAAGGTCCATGCCTGAGTGCAAGGTCGGTTCCCCAAGGCGCAGAGAGGCGCGATCAGGCCCCATGATGTCGAGATCCCCAGGCCCAAAGAAATCAGAGGCGGCGATTTTCTCAAATCGGGCGAGGTCTCGCTCGCCCACTGCCAATTGCAGGACGCTCTGCGAAAGGACGGCGTTTGGCGTTGCAAGATAGAGGTCCCGCGCCCTCAGAAATGCCTGGGTGGTCAGACGCGCGACGGGCCCCAGGCCAGCGTCTAGGCGCGGCGTCACCAGGGCGGCGGGATTACCGGACGCGCCCGCCCCAGGACCAACCTGATCAAACACCTGATGCCCGGCACCCAGGTCCGCAAGGGCGCGGCTGACTGCGGCACCGGCAATCCCCGCGCCAATGACGGCAATAGAAGGGAAGGGCTGCAGCTGGGCGGTTTGCCTTGGAAGAATGGCTGCCAGACGCTCGCGCTTACGGCCAAAGCCAGGACGTTTTTCAACAACAAAGCCCGCCGCCTGGAGGCCCCGGCGCACCTGCCCTGCCACAGTAAAGGTCGCAGCCTGCCCGCCTGGGGCGGTCCGCTGGGCGACCAGGGCCAGCACCTCGTCCCGCCACATGGCCGGGTTCTTCGCTGGCGAAAATCCATCCAAAAACCAGGCGTCGGCCCGGCCCTGCCATCCCTCGAGCGCTGGGCTGACCTCCATGAGGGCCAGATCCAGATGGACGTTCAACTCGGGCAGGTCGAGGCGATGCCGGCCACTTTGCACCCTGGGCCAAAGGGCCAACAGCCAATCTGCGAGATCTGCGATCTCTGGCCAGCGCGATAGGGCGCGTTTGGCCTGCGCCATGGACATCAGGTGTGCTTCAACGGAAAAAATCGTCAGGCGGCCCTGAGGCGGCCGCGTCCTTCGCCAGAGGTCCAGCAGGGCCAGCACATTCAGGCCGGTGCCAAACCCCAGCTCACCGACCACAAAGTGGGCCCGGCCGTCCCAAGCGTTTGGAAGGTCACAGCCTTCTAGAAAAACCGTCCGCGCCTCTGCCAAGCCGTCGTGTGCTGAAAAATACACGTCGTCATAGAGACGCGACCGAGGCTCTCCCTCCGGCGACCAATCAAGAAGTACGGACTCGGCGCTCATGGGTGACCCATGGCGCCCCAGGCCCCAAATGAAAAGGGCCGCTCCATCAGGGGCGGCCCTTCCAGGTTCGGACTTAGACCTAGCCTACTTCTTGGCTGGGGCCATGGCGTCTACCGCCGTTTCTTTTGCCTCAGCTGCGGTGGAGACGGCACCTGCAGCGGCATCTGTGGTGGCTGCGGGGGCACCATCGATTACGGCGGCGGCAGCCTTGGAGGCTTCTGCAGCGGCGTCTGCGGCGGGTTTGGCTGCATCCGTAGTGGTTGCAGCTGCCTCGGTCGTCGTTGCTTCCGTGTTTTCAGCGGCTTTTTCGGCGGGCTTGCTGCAGGCTGAGACAGAGAGGGCAGACGCAGCGATGCCGGCGACCATCAGCTTGCCAAAAATGGAAGTGTTCATGTGCGTGTTCCTGAAGGAAACGAAGATTGAGATGCGACCCCAACAAAGGCTGGCTGCGAGCGCAGCCTGAATATGGGCCGACCCTCGACCAGCGCAAGTCTACATTTCACGGGTTTGTGATCACTTTTTTCACCCCCGCATCGCGCTGGGGTACGGACACTGTCTGGAGTTGTGGCTGCATCCCCTAGCCCTAGGCCCCGACCTTGCTATAGCTGATCTCAGGGAGATCTTGGTCATGACGTCGACGGACAACAACCTTTTGCGCGCCCGTGTCATCGCCATCCCTCAGAGGGGCGGTGAGACCACGGCCTATGAGTTTGGTCCCGCCGATCGACCCATTGATATCGTCTTTTCCCACGCCAATGGCTTTAACGCCCGTACCTATCGCACCATCCTTGAACCCCTGAGCGATAGCCTGCGCGTGCTGATGGTGGACCAAAGAGGTCATGGTCTATCCCGCCTGCCTGCTGACGCGAGCAAGCCCCGGGATTCCTGGCGTGATGTGGGTGAGGATCTGACCGCGGTTATCGACGCCCTAGATCTGGAAAACGCCATCCTTGCCGGCCATTCCATGGGCGGTGCCTCTAGTCTGATGGCTGCGGCAGCCAGACCTGGACGGGTACGGGCTCTGGCCCTCTTCGACCCGGTGATCATGTCGCCAGCAATCCTGGCAAACATGGATCGTGAAAGCATGAATGACAGCCCCCTTGCTGTGGGGGCCCGCAAGCGTCGCCCTTCCTTTGCCAGCAAGGCGGCTGCGCTGGAGGCCTATCGGGGGCGGGGTGCCTTCCGCAGCTGGTCTGAAGCCATGCTGGTGGATTATATCGAGGACGGTTTTGCTGAGACGCCAGACGGCGATGTCGTCCTGACCTGTGCCCCGGCTTGGGAGGCCTCTAACTTTACCGCTCAGGGACATGAGCCCTACGCAGCCTTCGACGCTATCAACATGCCAATCCGTATCCTCCGCGCCGAGCAGGGCTCGACCTGTCGCCTGGAAGGCCCCGAGCCCATCCTGACCCGGTCAGGCAAGGTCAGGGTCGAGGTGGTTGCCGGAACCTCCCACTTCTTGCCTATGGAACGTCCAGACTTGGTGGTGGATGTGCTGCGCAGCCTTTAGAGGCCGAGCCCCGGGACGGATGTCGCCATCATCTGGGCCACTGCCTCGGGGTTGATATCCACGGTCTTGCGGGCGTCGAGGTCAAAGCTGATGGTCACCGCCTCGGTGCTGCCCCAGGGCTTGCCGCTGACCGGGTCTACCATCCAGTGCATGACCCTGCGAATCCTGGGGGTGACCTCAGAAAGGGCTGAGCGGACCTCTACGTGGTCCCCTGCCCGGGGCCAGTCATGGTGGACGATCCGGTATTCCAGAACAGCACCACCGATTCGCTTGGGTGCCTCGCCCGGGGCCAGGGCGGGACCGGGGCGATCATTGCCGAACAGACGCGAGACTCCGTCAGAGATTCGCCCCACCAGCATTTCCCCGCGCATGCGCCCAAACACGTCCAGCTCGGTGGTTTGTATGGTGCCGAGGCCAATCCGTTTCAGGCCCAGCGCTTCGGCCTTTGCCAAGCTGGCCATGGTGGTCACTGGCGACAGGTCTATGCTCCGTGCTGCGGCGTAGGCTGGAACCGGGGCCGTGATGACTGCGGCGGCGTCGCGGACCCTCTGCGGCCAGGGAAAGGGTTTCAGGTCGCCAGCCGTCACATGGGACACCACGGTCTGGAAGGTTGCCGCCGGTTCTCCCGACAAATGGTGCAAAACGATCAGCAGGCGGGCGTCATCTTCGCCCATCTCGACGACGGACCCCAGGGCGGTCAGGGACATGCCGGCCCTGGCTTCGCGCAGGAACCGCATGTGCTGTTCGCGGACCACAAGGGTCGCCCCGGCCTCAGCGCTGAAAGCCTCTGGCATGCCGAGAACCCGCGCGAGGCCGCCTAGGGCCTCGAGAGACTTCGCCACCCAGAACCGGACGTTCAGGTGCCCCATCTCATCGCATTCCCAGGTGTTGACCCCGCCGCCCCAGACTTCGATCACGCAACCATCCCTCGCTTGTTGGCGGCGAACTTATGGGAGGCGTCCTGTAACCGACAGGGGGCGG
>CAITHQ010000166.1 GCA_903892305.1 uncultured Alphaproteobacteria bacterium | reverse complement strand
GGGACCATTTCCACCAAAACAGGCTGCGCTATGGCGAGGTCTTTTCAGATCCTGCCAATGCACATTTGCGAGTGCATCATCTGAAACACCCTAGGCAAGTCCCCGCCCTGGTCGCCCGGTTCAGGGACCTTGCTGGACTCTAGACCGGCGTAAACACCGGCGCTGGCGGGCCGCCCTCAGTCTCCTGGAACTTGACCTTTACCTTCTGACCGATGGCCAGTTTGGAGAAATCGCAGTCCACGAAATTGGTCAGGACAGCCGGGCCTTCATTCAGGGTCACATAGCCGATGGCATAAGGGCCGGTCGGCGAGCGGTACATGACGCTGTAGGTATAGATCACCCCTTCGCCGGGGCTCTCTTCCCACTCCACGTTTTCCGAGAAGCAGAAGGGGCAGAAACCCCGGGGATACCAGTGGGGTTCGCCACAGTCTGTGCAGCGCTTGATCAGGAAGCGGCCTTCGGCAGCGGCGTCCCAGAAGGGCTTGCTCTCGATGGTCACCGCCGGAGCGGGGATCTTGCGGACCTGGATTTCAGCTTCGCTCATGATCCTTACTCCCTTTCCAGAATGACAGTGCCGGCGCCGTGGCGGGTGCCTAGCGACCCCCCGGTGCCGTGGGCGATGGCCAGGTCGCAATTGGGCACCTGGACCTTGGGGTGGGCCTCGCCGCGCAGCTGGCGGACCGCCTCGATGACCTTGGTAATGCCGCCCCGGTTGGTGGGGTGGTTGTTGCACAGGCCGCCGCCATCGGTGTTGAAGGGCAACTTGCCGACGCCGGAGATCAGATTGCCGTCGGCGACGAACTTTCCGCCCTCGCCCTTCTTGCAGAAGCCCAGGTCTTCCAGCTGCATCAGCACGGTGATGGTGAAGCTGTCATAGATCGAGGCATATTTCATATCCGCCGGTGTGACCCCGGCTTCCGCAAAGGCGATGGGGCCAGACCAGACCGCGCCCGAATGGGTCAGGTCCAGGCCACGGCCGCCGCTGGGGCCCTTGGGCGCCTCGCCGACGCCGATCACCTTGACCAGGGGCCGGTTGAGGCTCCTGGCGATTTCCGGGCTGACCACGATCAGGGCACCGCCGCCGTCGGTAACGACGCAGCAGTCCAGCAGGTGCAGGGGGTCGGCGATCAGGCGGGAATTGACCACCTCTTCCACCGTCACCACGTTCTTGAGGAAGGCGTGCTCGTTCCACTGGGCGTGATGGCTGGCGGCCACCTTGATCCAGGCCAGCTGTTCCGAGGTGGTGCCATACTCATACATGTGGCGCATGGCGCACATGCCATAGGTATTGTGGGTCGAGCCGCCATAAATGTTCTCGAAGCCTGCTTCCGGCGGGCCGTCAGACAGGGTGCCCGGCTTGCCACCACCGAAATTGGGACGGCCGCCCTGACCCTGACGGGGACGCCCGGCCAGGGTGATCAGGGCCACCGTGCACTTGCCCTCGGCAATGGCCTGGGCGGCGTGACCCACATGGATCAGATAGGACGAGCCACCAGTCTCTGTGGAGTCCATGTGGCGGATATTGCGCAGGCCCATATAGTCGATCATCGACATGGCCCCAAAGCCCGGCGCATCGCCGGCGCAGAAATAGCCGTCCACGTCGTCCAGGCTCAGGCCCGCATCGGCCAGGGCACCCCTGGCACATTGGGCGTGAAGCTGGGCCGTCGAGACATTGGGCGCGTCGCGCAGCGGATGCTCATAGGCGCCCGCAATATAGGCCTTCCCCTTAATGCTCATGATCCCCCTCGGAAATGACTGTTCGTGAAATGCCCGTCCGGCTTAACCCGCCGAAGGCCCAAGCGAAAGACCAGAAAATGTGATCAGGGCCCTGCACAAACGTGACAAGGCTTGCGAAGCCGCCAGCCGATGAGTAGGTTCCGCCCTCGCTCGGCGGGCCCCTTAAGTCAGAGGCCCCCAGACGGCTCCGGAGAGGTGGCTGAGTGGTCGAAAGCACCGCACTCGAAATGCGGCGTACCTGGAAGGGTACCGTGGGTTCGAATCCCACCCTCTCCGCCATCGCCCCTAGCCACAAATCTCTCTGT
>CAITHQ010000165.1 GCA_903892305.1 uncultured Alphaproteobacteria bacterium | reverse complement strand
CGGGTGGACTCCTTTGGCCCTAAGGCCCGGGGACTGGTCCTAGCTGCCGGCGGCGAGACCTTGACCTGGTATGTGGAAGGCCGCCCCCTGGCGCGAGACTCCGTCAGTCACCGAGCAATCTGGAAACCTCCGGGGCCGGGCTTCTATCGGTTACGGGTCGTCGACGGCCAGGGCCGAAGCGCGACATCCCAGGTTCGCCTCGTCGGCGAGCCCTGAGCTGGCACCACTTGGTTCGATTAAGTGCGAGCCATTGCGAGAATTTCAACCTCATCCCCTGCCATAAGGGCGGGCGCGTTGACGGGGCGGCGGACCAGGGCGTTTGCCGCGGCAAAGACCGTCACAAGTGACGAATCCTGGTCTGGAAAGACCTCGGCAAGGCCGCCATCTGCGCTGGGATGTATCCGCGCGCGCATCCAATGTTCTCTTGGCCCGTTCGCCGCAAGTGGCGATTGAAGCCTGGCCCGACCGGTGATCAGGCTGGGAGATCGCCCCTGATAGGTCTCAAGGATCGGCCTCAAAAAGAGCTCGGCACAGACAAAGGCCGATGCAGGATTGCCCGGCAGACCCAGCATGCGGCGACCATCCTCAAGGGTGCCAAAAAAGGTCGGCTTGCCCGGCCGCACAGCAACGCTTTCAACCCTCAGGGACAGACCCAGGGATTTGGCAGCGGTCCGAACCAGGTCGTGGTCGCCCACTGAGGCCCCGCCAACTGTGACGATCAGATCAGCGTCTGCGTCGCGCAAGGCCGCAATAACATCCTCCAGGCGGTCACGAATGCCGGTGAGACGCGTGACGACACCGCCCCACCCTTCGACCATGGCCTGTAGGGCCGGGCTGCCGGAATCATAGATCTGGAACGGTCCAGGCATGGCCGGTGCCTCGACGATCTCTTCCCCCGTGGACAAGATGGTGACACGAGGCCGTCGATAGACCTGAACCTCAGCACGGCCGGCCGAGGCACATAGAGAAAGCCGCCAAGGATCGATACGAACCCCAGCCTCGAGCAGGGTCTGGCCCGCCCGAAAATCGCGGCCAGCATTGCGGATATTGTCGCCTAAGGGTGCCCCCGGAACCGAGACCTTGTCGCCGTCCCGAACTGCGTCTTCCTGGATGACCACGGCGTCAGCGCCATTCGGTAGCCCTGCGCCGGTAAAGATGCGCACGGTCTGGCCCGCCGCCATCACACCCTCAAACCCATGTCCCGCCGCGCTCTCGCCCGCAATCATGAGGACGCCTGGGGTGTCAGCCGAGCGCACAGCCCAACCATCCATAGCCGAATTGGCAAAGGGTGGTTGATCTCGCAGAGCGGCTACCGGCTCAGCCAGCACCCTGCCGATCGCCGCCCCTATGGCGACGGCCTCATCGGCCAGGGGCTTAATCTCAGCCAGCATGGCGGCCCGAGCGTCATCGACGGTCATCAGCTTCATGGCCGGACCCAGTCTCCAGACTTGCCGCCAGATTTTTCCATCAGGCGGACGCCCTCAATAGTCATGGCCTTATCTGCGGCCTTGAGCATGTCATAGACCGTCAAGCAGGCCACGGAGACCGCCGTGAGGGCCTCCATCTCAACCCCCGTCTGGCCGGAGGTCTTGACCCGCGCACTGACTGCTAGACCGCCCTCTGCCGGCAAAACCCGGACCTCGACCTTGGTGATGGCCAAGGGGTGGCAGAGGGGAATAAGCTCGGACGTCTTCTTGGCCGCCATGATCCCTGCGATCTCTGCGGTGGCGCGAACATCGCCCTTCTTGGCATCGCCGCTTAGGGCTAGGGCCAGGGTCTCCGCCGACATCCGCACAAAACCCTCGGCCAGGGCTTCACGCGTCGTCACCGCCTTGCCGGAGACGTCCACCATATGGGCGCGACCGGTCTCGTCAATATGGGTCAGACCGCTCATTTTTCGAGAAGGCGCGGCATGAGTTCGACCATGTTGCAGGGACCGTGGCGGCTGTCCAGCTGGGCGGAAATCACCTTGTCCCAGCCATCCCGCACCGCGCCATTCGACCCTGGCAGGCAGAAGACGAAGACTCCGCCAATCAGGCCCGCCGTCGCCCGGCTCTGCAGGGTCGATAGCCCCACCGACTGATAGCTGACCAGATGGAAGACCACCGAAAACCCGTCGATCTTCTTGTCGAACAGGGGCTCAACAGCTTCCGGGGTCACGTCTCGCCCGGTAATGCCGGTACCACCCGTGGTGATGATGGCATCCACCTCACCCGAAGCGACCCAGGCCTTGATCTGGATCCGGATCTGCTCGACGTCGTCCTTGACGATGGTCTTGGCCGCTAAATGATGCCCGGCATCGGTAATACGCTTGGCCAGAACATGGCCGGAGGTGTCGGTTTCCTCATCACGGGTGTCAGACACGCTAAGCACAGCGATCCGTACCGGGACGATCTGGGCTGACTGGTCAATGTGACCACCGGGGGTAAAGGCGTTCATCGTGTCTCCCATCGGGCAAGGTCGGTAAGGTCTTGGGGGCGGGGCTCGATCCAGCGGGCACCGTCGGGGCCGGTTTCCTTCTTCCAGAAGGGGGCCCGGCTCTTCAAATAATCCATCAGGAAATCGCAGGCTTCAAAGGCCGCCCGACGATGGGATGCGGCCGTAGCCACAAAGACAATAGGCTCACCGGGGCCAATGGCGCCGATCCGATGGACGATCCGAACATCCTGCAGCTCGAACCGGCTTTGGGCTGTCGCAACATGCTGGGCGATCTGGGCCTCCGTAAAGCCCGGATAGGCGTCCAGTTCCAGAACCGCTGCCGCCCCGCCTTCGGCCCGCGCTAGGCCGACAAAGCTAGCCACAGCGCCGGTCTCTGTCCGTCCTCGGCAGAAGTTGGACAGCAAGGTGCCGGGATCAAAGGCTTGGTCCGTAAGGCTGATCATCCGCCACTCATGGGGGGCAAGAAGGCCACTTCAGAGGCCGCGGTCAGGGCCGTGTCATGTCGGACAATCGCCTGGTCCACGGCCACCTGGACCCCGGGGCCTTTAAGAGCCTCGCCAAGGGCGGCATCCTCTGCCCCAAGCTTAAGACGGAGGTCTGCAATAGAATCTACCTCAATGGTCTTTTCCCGCCAGCCGGCGAGATCACTCAGCGCGCCAAACAGCAGGACCTTGGCCACGGTCAGCCCCCAGTGGTGGACATATGCCGCGCCACGGCCGGGGCCGAATTGCGGACAATCTGGAAGTCGTGACCCTCTGGTTTGGCATCAACCGCCAGCCGGATGGCAGCGACAAGGGCTTGATCATCGGCCCCAGCCCGGATCACGGCCCGAAGGTCTGAGGCGTCTTCCCGACCAAGGCAGGTGTGCAGGGTGCCGGTACAGGTCAGGCGCACCCGGTTGCAGGCCTCACAGAAATTGTGGCTCAGCGGCGTGATGAAGCCCAGGCGGCCGCCTGTCTCCTCGACCCGCACATAGTGGGCTGGGCCGCCTGTCACATGGTCGGTGTCGGTCAGGGTCCAGAAGCTCTCGAAATTCCGGCGCACATCCTTCAGGGACAGGAACTGGTCGGTGCGGTCGACTTCGATCTCGCCCATGGGCATGGCCTCGATCAGGGTAGCATCGGCCCCACGCTCGTGGGCCCAGGCCACCAGATCGGCCAGCTCAGCGGCATTGTCATCTTTTAGAGCGACGGCATTGATCTTGACCTTGATACCCGCCACCTGCGCCGCCTCAATCCCGGCCATGACCTTGGCGAGGTCCCCACCTCGGGTCAGGGTGCGAAACAGTGCAGGCTTGAGCGTATCCATGGACACATTGATCCGCTTAACCCCCGCCGCCGCCAGCTGGGGCGCAAATTCCACGAGGCGCGTGCCATTGGTGGTCAGGGTCAGCTCGTCCAGGGCGCCAGACTTCAGGTGCCGCGACAGGCTGGTGATCAGGCCCATGACGCCCTTGCGGACCAGGGGCTCCCCGCCCGTAATCCGCAGCTTTCGGACCCCCAGCGCCACAAAGCTTGAGGCGATGCGATCTAATTCCTCGAGGGTCAAAACTTCCGCCTTGGGCAGGAAGGTCATGTGCTCAGCCATGCAATAAACGCAGCGCAGGTCACAGCGGTCGGTGACGGACACGCGCAAATAGGTCACGGTGCGTCCGAACCCATCGATCAGGGCGGGCCGTGTTTGGGAAGATGCGGCGTCAAACGGCGTCATGGCGGAAACAACATAGAGGCAAAGGCGGACGGATGACAGAGGTCGAGGCGATCCTTCTGGCGGCGGGAACCGGCAGCCGGTTTGGGGGTGGCAAGCTACTGGCACCATGGGGTGATGGCCTGCTGATTGAGGCTGCCCTGACCACAGCCCTCGCCGCTCCAGTTCGTTCGGTGACAGTGGTTACCGGCGCGGACAGCGAAAAGGTCGCCGCTGCGCTGCGGGCCTGTGCCGAACGCCTCGGGGCGACGGACCGCCTGAGGATTGTCGAGGCTAAGGACTATGCGGAGGGTATGGGGGCCTCCTTAAGAACCGCCGCCGCCGCTTTGCCCGCTGATACCCAGGCCGTCTTCGTCTTACTGGGCGATATGCCGAGGATCCCGGCATCGATCTTCCAACCCTTGATCGAGGCGGTCGAAGCTGGCGCCCCGGCCGCAGCTGCAGCCTTCCAGGGGAAGCGGGGTCATCCAGCCCTGATCGGCCGCGATCTGATCCCCGGCCTTCTGACCCTCACGGGCGATGCAGGTGCTAGGGCCGTGCTGAAAGGGCTGGGCGATCGGCTGATTCAGGTGGAAGCGCTCGACGACGGGGTGCTGTTCGACGTAGATGTACGCGGGGATTTGGGGGCCTAGCTCCTCGGTTAAGCTCGCAACAACTCAACCGGCGTCCCCAGTTCTGGGCCCGCTAGGGCCAGCCTTTGATCCAGGGTGATCAAGACCGCGCCGTTTTCTGCTGCTACCGCAAGGTGGAGGGCGTCGCCAGCTCGCAACCCTAGCGCATGCTGATCGGTAAAGCGCGCCGCCGTCCGAAATTGCGAGCCTT
>CAITHQ010000164.1 GCA_903892305.1 uncultured Alphaproteobacteria bacterium | reverse complement strand
GGGAGGATTTGGAAGAGGCCGCCATCTTTGGTCAGGCCGCCCTAACCCTGGGCCCCAAGGTCAGGCTCACCCTGGGCGGCCGGTATTTTGTGACAGACGCCAAGACCACCAGTCGGATCTTCACTTATTCTCCAAGCCCGGTCTATGCTGGGACGGTCACCCACAAGGGCTTCGCCCCCAAGGTCAATCTGGAATATCGAGCCTCCAACGACGCCGTTTTTTACCTCCAGGCGGCTGAGGGCTATCGCAGTGGCGGGGCCAATACGACGGCGGCACCAACCGATGTCTTCAACGCGCCGTCAGGCAAGGCACCCTTTCGCCTCTATCAGGGTGACGAGCTTTGGAGTTTCGAGGCTGGCGGGCGCCTAAGTATGCTGGACCACCATCTAACCCTTCGGTTTGCCGCCTTTGACGCCCGCTGGAAAAACATCCAGAGCGACCAGCTCCTGGCCTCGGGCCTGCCCTATACCGCCAATATCGGCGACGGTCGCAACCGGGGCTTCGAGGCAGAGGGTGCCTATCATCAGGGCGCGGTGGTGGTCCGAGGCAATGTCCTGATCAATGCGCCAGAACTTGACCTCCCAAACCTAGCCTATCCGCTCCGGGCCGATCTTGCCCTGGCGGGCGCACCCGATTTTTCCGCAGCCCTCTCCCTGCATGACGCCTGGGCCTTGGCCGGGGATCGGAGCCTCGAGGTCGACGGACGCTATAGCTATATCGGCCCGTCCCACCTGACCTTTGACGCCGCCGTCTCGCCAAAGATGGGCGGCTACGGAGTTGGCCGCCTTGCGCTCAGCTTGGTCGACCCCCATTGGCGCGCCACCCTGGCCCTTGATAACCCCGACAATGCCCGGGCCGACACCTTCGCCTATGGCAACCCCTTCACCTTGCGCACAGTGCGCCAATCCACGCCCCTTAGGCCCATAACCCTGTCCCTGACCCTGCGCTGGGTGTTCGACTAGGATTTCTCCGGCTGGCCTCCTCCTGGTTGACCGGTGGGGCGGACTAACCCAGCGCCTCCGCAATCAAATCCTGGGTTATGGCCTGCAGGTGCGGCGTACCCTCTTCGGCCATGCGCTGGATTAGGCCCACAAAGATCAGGTCCGTCTCCCAGTCGACCCAGAACCAGGTACCCGCCGCACCGTCCCACTGATAGGTACCGCGCCCCACCTTCGAGCCCGCCGCCGCTGGATCGTGGAAGACCGCGCCATTATAGGCCTGCCCATAGCCCGGCCTGATCTGCTGCAGGCCAATGCCATAGCCACCGGCCAGAAGGTCTGGGCTCAGTTGCTGGGCGGTCATTTCGGCCACAGACTCCGGCGAGATGATCCGCACCCCCTCCAACTCGCCTCGGTTCAGAAGCATTTGTGCGAAGCGGGCATAGTCGGTCACTGTGGAAAACAGCCCACCGCCGCCGCCCGGCAGAGGGGGGATGGCCTCAGGACCTCGGGCAATGATCGGCAGGTTGGAAGTGGTCAGGCCCTTGGTTTTGCTCATCCGATAAAGGGTCGCCAGCCGGGGCATTTTTTCAGCCGGCACGAAGAAATCTGTGTCGACCATGCCCAGGGGTTTGAAAATCTTCTCGCGCATGAAGTCGGGCAGGCTCATCCCCGACAGGGTCTCAATGATGGCCCCCTGCAGGTCCATGCCCAGGCTGTAGCGCCACTGGCTGCCCGGCACGAAGCCAAGGGGGCAAGCAGCGATGGCCTTGGACATGTCGGCCAGACTGCCCTGCCCCCAAACGCCCTTGGCCAGATAGGCGGCATCAACCGGATCCTCGGGGTTCCAGCCGTAGCCCAGGCCCATGGTGTGGGTCAGCAGGTGCAAGAGGGTGGGCGCGGCCGCAATGCCGTCTAGCATCTTAACGCCCTCGAACTCGGGCAGATGTTTGGACACAAGATCCTCGGGGGCCCAAAGGCCCTCTTCCCGCAGGATCATCATGGCCACAGCCGTGACCGCCTTAGTCATGGAAAAAATGCGGAAAATCGTGTCGAACTTCAGGGGTTCGGCGCTGGATAGGTCCTTCATCCCCTGCACAGAACGATGGGCGACCTTGCCATGCCTTGCGACCAGGGTGACAGCCCCCGCCAGCTCGCCAGCGGCAATCAGGTCCGCCAGGGTCCTGTCGATCCTTGCCAGTCCTTCTGGGGACAGGCCCAGGCTTTGCGGGTCCGCATCCAACATCGTCATTCCTCCGAAACTTATTGTTTTATAGGTTTTTTTCCATGATCACGAACTCAAGGCCTGCCACAAGGGGCTCGCCGAACTTGGGGTCGTCATAGGGGAAGGGCCGGGTCTCGCCGGTCTTTTGATACCCCCGCCGCTCATACCAGGCGATCAGCTCATGGCGGACGGAGACCACCGTCATTTGCATAAGCTGGACGCCCGCTGTTCGGGCCAGATCCTCTGCCCCTGCTAAGAGGCTGCGGCCTGAGCCCCGGTCCTGCAGGCTTGGTCGCACGGTCAGCATGCCCAGATACCATGTTGTGGGGGTCTTGGGCTCCAGCCAGACCGTACCCAAAAGGTCTTGCTCGTCCCGCAGGAGCATCACCCTTGCCCCGGGAATGGCGGCCAAATCCGCCGCCAGGGTCTCCGCATCGGTCCTCTGCCCACCCAGATAGTCGGCCTCGGTGGTCCAACCTTGGCGGGAGCTATCCCCCCGATAAGCGGAGTTCACCAGGGCAGCGACGGCGGGCAGGTCAGCGGGGGTGGCTTGATCGAGCAGCATGCAGTCTCGAAACCACGCCCCGCCCCAAAAATCGAGGGAAAATCGACCCTCTTTAGAGCAGATCGCCGCCTGCCGCCGAAGCGGTGGTGCCGAACTTCTCGTAGGCCTTGATCACATTGCGACCCACGGTCCAGCGGTGCACTTCATCGGGTCCGTCCACCAACCGCTGCGAGCGGATGTGGGTGTACCAAGCCGCGAGCGGCGTATCGCGGCTATAGCCGAGGGCACCGTGCAACTGGATGGCGGTGTCGACCACCTTGTGCACCATGTGCGCCAGAAAGACCTTGGCGATGGAGTTTTCCTGCCGCAGGTCCATGCCCTTCTCGGCCTTATAGGCGATGTGCAGCAGCATCAGTCGGGCCATGTAGAGCTCGCTGGCGCAATCGGCCAGCATCCACTGAACCCCCTGACGTTCCGACAGTTTCTTGCCGAAGGTCTCCCGCTGGGTGACGTGGGCTGCGGCCATATCCAGGGCCCGCTGAGCCATGGCCACATTGTGCATGCCGTGCCGCAGACGCCCATAGGCTAGGCGATGCTGGCCCATATTGAAGCCCTGGCCTTCTCCGCCCAGCAGGTTCTCCGCCGGGACCTTTAGGTCGACAATGTCGATTTCAGAATGCCCGCCGCCCATAATGTGGCTGAGGGGCCCCTCCACCGCCATGGTCTGGATATCGCGCTTGATCCGATAGCCGGGATTGGGCAGCTCGACGATGAAGGTGGAATAGCGCTGATGCCGCGGCGCATCGGGATCGGTCATGGCCATGACCACCGCTAGGTCCGCCGCACTGGCCGCGGAGGAAAACCACTTCTCGCCGTTCAGGACATAGTTCTCATTGCCATCCTTCACCGCCCGCGTCTGCATGCCCGTGGCGTCGGCACCGGCAGCCTTTTCCGTCATGGAATAGCAGACCCGCATGTCGCCGTTCAGCAGGGGTTTTAGGTACTTTTCCTTCTGCTCGGGCGTGCCGTGGGCCAGCAGGGTCAGCATGGTGGCATCGTCCGGACCCTGGCTGTTCATGGACAGAGCGCCCAGATGGCTCTCGCCCAGTTCCATCTGCACCAGGGCGTTGGCCAGGGGGCCTAAGCCCATGCCGCCATATTCCTTGGGGATGAAGGGTAGCCACAGGCCCTGGGTCCGGGCCTTGGCCCGCAGCTCAGCCAGGACGGTCTTGAAGGACTCCTTGTCCACCAGACGCTTTTCGGCCGGGATGCATTCCTCGTGCACCCACTTGCGCACCTTGGCGCGAATAGCCTTGGCCTCGTCCGGGATCTCGAAATCAATCGACATGATGTTTCCTCGCTGAAGTTTTTTTGGTTGCAGCCAAGGTGCGGTCTTCCAGGGCTTTAGGCAAGACCGGGTTCTTACGGAGGTCGGCCAAAACCCGGTCATACCGGCGAAGGCCGGGGTCCAGATCATAGGGCTCGGTGATTCCGGAAAGGCTGCTCCGTGGGCGATCGACCAACACACAGTCTAATGACCTGGACCCCGGTCTTCGCCGGGGTGACCGGTGGGGTGGAAACTCACTGCCCAGAGATTGCAATCCCTGCCTCCTCCAGCCAATCATCGGGGAAACGGAGTCACCCCATGCGCGCCTTGAAAGTCTTTGCCCTCGCCACCTTCGCTGCCCTGGCACCGGCCATAGCCCTAGCGGCAGGCTTGAGCTTTTCCATCAGCTTCCCGGCCTCGGTCCAGAGCGCGCCGCAGGACGGCCGACTGATCCTGCTGATCTCGCGCAAGACCGAAGGCGAGCCCCGCCATCAGGTGACTCCGGAATCAGTCCTGCCCAACCCTTACATCTTCGGTCGCAATGTCACCGCCCTGAAGCCCGGCCAGAGCGCCACCATCGACGCCAGCGCCTTTGGCTGGCCGGCCCGCAGCCTCTCCAAACTCAAGGCCGGGGACTACACCGTCCAGGTGGTCCTCAATCGCTATGAGACCTTCCACCTCGAGGGCGGTGCCGTGGTCCAGCTGCCCCCCGACCGGGGCGAAGGTCAGCAATGGGCAGTAAAGCCCGGAAATCTTTACTCAAAGCCCCAGCGCATTCACCTCGATCCGGCCAAGCCGACCGTCATCAAGATCGCCCTAACCCAAACCAATCCCGACATCGCAGCCAAGCCCGACACCCCCTACATCAAGCACTTCCGCATTAAGAGCGAGCGCCTGTCAAAGTTCTGGGGTCGGCCGGTCTATCTGGGTGCCCACGTCCTTTTGCCGGAGGGTTTCGAGGCCCACCCCAATGCCCGCTATCCCCTGATGGTCTTCCACGGCCATTTCCCAGACGACATTTCCGGCTTCCGCACCACCCCGCCGGACCCGGACCTAAAGCCAGACTATTCCGAGCGCTTCCACCTGGCCGGCTATAACCGCATCCAGCAACAGGAAGCCTACGCCGTCTATCAACGCTGGATCGCCAAGGACTTCCCCCGCTTCCTGGTGGTGGAGATCGACCACGCCAACCCCTATTACGACGACAGCTATGCGGTGAACTCGGCCAATCTCGGCCCCTATGGCGACGCCATCAACTACGAGCTGATCCCCGAGATCGAAAAGCGTTTCCGGGGCCTGGGCCAAGGTTGGGCCCGCTTCACCTATGGCGGCTCCACCGGCGGCTGGGAGGCCCTGGCCACCCAGGTCTTCTATCCCGACATGTACAACGGTGCCTTCGCCGCCTGCCCCGACCCCATCGACTTCCGCGCCTATACGGTGGTCAATCTCTACAAAGACCCCAATGCCTACACCCTCACCGGCCAGGCCGCCTCGGTAGAGCGCCCTGCCGTCCGCAACTATATGGGCGAGATCTTCGCCACCCAGAGGGACTCTAATTATGCCGAGCTGGTCATCGGCGACAAAGGCCGATCCGGTGGTCAGTACGACATCTGGCAGGCGGTCTATGGCCCGCGGGGCGCCGACGGCTATCCCCAGCCCATCTGGGACAAGCTCACTGGCCAAATCGACCCCAAGGTCGCTGCCTATTGG
>CAITHQ010000163.1 GCA_903892305.1 uncultured Alphaproteobacteria bacterium | reverse complement strand
CTTTCAGACCGCTCGACGTGTCCCGCTCCGGGATGATGGCCAAACATATCGGCGTGGGTGTAGAGCCCGACCGTCATTTTGATTCCACTTAGGATGAAGCGGTTCTGGTCTATGACTGAATTAGGCATACGTAAAGCGCAAGAATCCGACGCCCAGGCCCTGGCCGAAATTGGCGCGAAAACCTTTATTGAAACCTTTGGCCACCTCTATCCGGAGGCGGACCTGACCGCATATTTGGCTATCGCCTATGACCTAGAAGACACGCGTCTAAGTCTGGTCAGCCCGCACAAAGCTTCATGGATTGTGGAAGATCAGGGAGAGGTCATCGGCTTCGCGACAGCTGGGCTTTGCGATTTACCCCACCCTGGGGTCGGGCCGCAGTCTTATGAATTGAAGCGTTTCTACCTACTCAAATCGCACCAGAATGGCGGGACCGGCTCTACCCTGTTTGGCCAGGTGATGACTTGGCTCATGGCCCAAAACCCGAAGGATCTGTGGATCGGTGTATGGTCAGAAAACCTGGGTGCCCAAAGGTTTTACAAGCGTCACGGGTTTGAGCAGGTGGGCGAATACGGATTTAAGGTCGGTGCCACCGTTGATCTCGAATTTATCCTGCGGCGCACCGTCACCTGAGCCGCCAAAATTTCCTCTCGCCTGAAGGCTGGACAGAGCGCCCTTCGATCTTCATCTTGGCAGATCAAACAGTTGTTCGTCCCTAGAGGGGATCCTGCCCATGTTCATGCGTTTCTTCACCGAACTGCGCGATGCCAAGGTTCCGGTGTCGCTAAAAGAATATCTCATGCTCATGGAAGCCTTGGATAAGTCGGTTATCGATCGTTCCGTCGAGGACTTCTATTTCCTGTCCCGCGCGGCCCTGGTGAAGGATGAGAAAAATCTCGATCGATTTGACCAGGTTTTCGGTCATGTTTTCAAGGGCCTGGACAAGGTCGAAGGCCTTGGCGTCGCTGACATTCCAGCCGAGTGGCTAAAGCGCATTTCAGATCAGTTTCTGACGGACGAGGAAAAGGCCCAGATTGAGGCCATGGGTGGATTCGATGCCCTCATGGAAGCTCTGGCTGAACGCATGCGTCAGCAAAAGGAAGAAGAGGGCGACGGGGAAGGCAAGGGCAAGGGCAAGAACGGTCAGGGCCCGCCCGGCGACTCTCCCATCGGCGCCAATGGTTACCATCCGGAAGGGGTGCGGATCGGCCAGGACAAGGGCCGGCACGGAAAGGCCATTAAGGTCTGGGACAAGCGCGAATACAAAAATCTAGATGACTCGGTCGAACTGGGCACCCGCAATATCAAGGTTGCTCTGCGCCGCTTACGCAAGTGGACCCGTGAAGGGGCGGCCGAAGAACTGGACTTGGGCGGCACCATCCAAGGCACGGCCGAAAAGGGGTATCTCGACATCCAACTGCGTCCAGAGCGCCGGAACAAGATCAGCGTCCTGATCTTCTTCGACATTGGCGGTTCCATGGATAGCCACATCAAGATTTGTGAAGAGCTGTTCTCGGCAGCACGGACCGAGTTCAAGAATATGGAGTTCTACTACTTCCACAACTGCCTCTATGAGAGCGTCTGGAAGGACAATCGGCGCCGCCATGCCGAAAAGCTGTCGACCTTCGACGTGCTGCACAAGTTCTCCAAGGATTACAAAGTCATCTTCGTTGGCGATGCGACCATGAGCCCCTATGAAATCACCTATCCAGGTGGTTCGGTGGAGCATTGGAACGAAGAAGCCGGCGCGATCTGGCTCGATCGCGTGTGTCAGACCTTTGACGATGTGATCTGGCTCAATCCGACGGCAGAACGGCATTGGGATTATACCCCGTCCATCGAGGTCATGCGTCAGTTGGTGGGCGATCGGATGTTCCCCTTGACCATTGAGGGCCTGGAAAAGGCAATGAAGGAACTGGCCCGCTAGGTTTCCCAACGGGTTAGCCTCGCCTGCCAGACGCCTTAAGGAATCGCCAGAGTGACGGACATGCCTGCGACCCCCGACGGTGAGGATGCCGGCGAAGCTGCGACCAAGGCTGCGGTGTTTACCGCGGCAGAACGGCTGTTTGCCCTCCGCGGCTTCCAAAACGTGTCCGTACGCGACATTACCTCTGAGGCTGGGGTCAACCTAGCCTCGGTGAATTATCACTTTGGGTCCAAGGACGCCCTGCTGTTCGAGATTTTTCGGCGGCGCACGGCCGAGCTCAACCGTGAGCGGGCCCGTATGCTTCATGAGGCTTCGGACAATCATCAAGGCAAGCCGCCGGTCCGCGCCATTCTGGAAGCCCTGTTTGCCCCTCCCTTGCGCTGGGCAGCGCCATCGCTGGATCGTCGGATCTCAGTCCAGTTCATCATCCGTGCGCGCTCTGAAGGCACGGAAGAAATGCGCGATGTTCTGGTCAAGGATGTCAGCCACCTTGCAAGGTTCGCAGATGCCTTAATCCTGGCCTGCCCTGACCTGCCCCGGGAAACCATCTATTGGCGGCTGCACTTCTGCCTGGGCATGATCCACAATAATCGCTTCGCAGAATTCGATCGCCTGCATGTCCTGTCTGACGGTGCCACCCGAGAGGGCGATATCGAAGGCCTGCTCAAGCGCATGTTAGACTTCGCTGAAGCTGGATTTCTCGCCTGACCCGCGACCCGACGAGTCTGCTGGTCAGGATCTATATCTTCAGATTCCTGGACTACTTCCTGCCGATCTTTCCGGTCTATGGCGTCATGTTCGTGGCCCGAGGCCTGACGCCGGTCCAGGTCGCGTCCACACTGATCGCCTGGTCTGTCATCGGCATCGCCCTACAGATACCCGCTGGAGCCCTGGCGGACCGTTGGTCAAGACGGGGGGTTCTCGCCGTGGGTCAGGGGGTCCGGGTTGTCGGATTTCTCATCTGGCTACTATGGCCCACCTATCCCGGTTTCCTGATCGGCATGATGCTTTGGGGGATTAAGAGCGCCATGACCAACGGCATATTCGAAGCCCTTCTTTATGATGAACTCGCCGCTCTGGACCAGAGGGAGTCCTATGCCCGCCTGGTAGGGCGGTCTGCTGCCGTCGGCTATGCGGCGGTCTTTGCCGCTTCGATCAGCGCGGCCTGGAGCGTATCCTTCGGCTATCCTGCCGTCATTCTGGCCAGCACAGTCGCCTCGGCTGCGGCTGGCATCGCAGCCATGGCCCTGCCCCATGCCCAGAACGCTCTCCTCATTCGAAGGACCGCAGCCCCCCAGCAGACAAGGCAGGCGGCGCTTTTCGCCATCAGCCATCCGGTCATTCCATGGATCATCGGGCTTGCGGCCATAAGCATGGCCATTGGTGGCGGACTGGACGGTTTCTGGCCCATCTACGCCTCAGGGACCGGACTGAGCCTATCCAATGTCGCCCTATTCTCCAGCGCGATCAGCCTGGGGCAGATTGCGGCCAATGTCATTGCCCACAGACTCCGGACCGCACCTGAATGGGGATTCTATCTCCTGCTGCTCGGGATAGGCGCCCTGCTGCTTCTGGCGACAGGAATATACCGGCCCTGGACCCTGATCATTGTCGCCCTTGTCCCTGGCCTTTTCAAAATCATCGATGTCAATTTCGACGCCCGGCTCCAGAACTTGATTGAGTCGAACTCGCGGGCCACCATCGGTTCCCTGAAAACCTTTGCGGGTCAGGTGGCGATGACGGGATTTCTTGCAAGCTTCGGTGCCCTGGCCCAGGGCACATCCTATCGGATGGCCTTCATGGCCTGTGGCCTAGCCCTGGTGATGATTGGCCTAGTTTTTCTGATTGCGAGACGAAGATTTCACCAACCTGAGATGACCTAGATCCGGTCTAGGCTTTCCCTCACGGCGGACTCTGCTAGACCGGAGGCATTGATCGGGTCGGAAAGTTTTTTAGGGAGAGCCCGTAGGCCAATTTTACCGGCACGGGCGGAACGCATTTGGACAAAGACATACTTAAAGGCACCGCAGAGGCGGAGGTGAGCCTGGAAGAAGACTCCATGGCTGCCAAGGAAGAAGCCTATGAGCGCTTCGTTTGGGACAATCTGAAACGCAATTATATCGGAAACTATCTACACGGCATGCTGGGCATGACTGGCTTTCGCCTAGTCAACGCCCCGACCTTTTTGCCGGCCTACCTTCACCTCATTTCAGGCTCGAACTCTGTGGTGGGTATCGCCCTGGGTCTACAGCAAGTCGGCAGCGTGATTTCGCCGATTTTCGGGGCCACACAGATCGAGCATCGCACCAAGGTCATGCCTGCCGCCATATGGATGGGCGGCTTGGCGCGGGTGCAGATTGTCGGAATGGCCCTGGCTGGCTGGTTCCTGCATGGCCAGCCGCTGATCTACGCCATGATGGCCCTGATGTTCCTGTTTGGCCTTTTCATGGGCACCCAAAGGGTCGTCTTCGGCTTCCTAATGGGCAAGGTTATCCCCTTGAGCCGCCGCGGCCGCCTACAGGCCTGGCGCAACGCCACAGGGTCCTTGATCGCTGCGGTCCTGGCCTATGCTGCAGGCAAGTACATCATCAAGGCCAACCTGTTCGGCAATGGCTATTCCACAACCTTCGCCCTGGCGGCCTTCCTAACCACCTGCGGCCTTTGGGCCCTACAGGTCCTGCTGCGGGAGCCAGAACCCCCAAACCTGCCTGAAAAATCGAAGTTCGGGGATCGGCTGAAAGACTTTCCTCAGCTGATCATGGGCGACCGTGGCTATGCTTGGTTCCTGGTCATGCAAATGCTGGGTACTGCGGGTCGGGCGGCGACGCCCTTCTACGCCATCTATGTCACCCACCTGATGACCACCATGGGCGAGGTACACGGCGCCACGGGCACAGGAGCTTTTCTGGGTTTGCTCGGTACGGCCTTCATCGGCGCCGACGCCATTTCCAACCTTGTCTGGGGCTATATGGGCGACAAGACCGGTTTCAAGCTGGTCCTGACCTTGTCGATGGCGATTTCCGTGGCCTCGACCGTACTCCTGATGACCGTTCATGCCCCCTGGGCCTTCTTCCTGGCCTTCTTTGGATTGGGCGCGTCCCAGTCGGGCTATATGATGGCGGCGCAAACCATGATCCTCGAGTTTGGCACGCGGGAGGAAATGCCCATGCGCATCGCCATCTCTTCCATGGCCGAAGGGATCATGGCATCCCTCGGGCCCTTGGCCGCTGGCTTCATGGCCGACCGCCTAGGCTATCCCACCGTCTTCAGCACCTCGATCTGCTTCCTGGCGGTCGGCCTCGGGATCTTGACCGTCTTCGTCAGGGAGCCCCGGACCGCCCGGCTTGCGGTGAGCTAGGTATTGGCGGGGCGTCCGAAGGCATGGGTGCTTTGGGATCACGGATAAAGCTCAGGACATCGGCCCAGACCTTGGGGCCCTGCTTGTCGCGAGTCATGAGGTGCCAGCCCTGGGCGTAATAGGCTGTACGCACCTCAGGTTTCAGCTTGGCCACCGCCGTGAAGGCCGCACCCTTGGGGATGATCTGATCATTAGCCCCGTAAAAATAGATAGCTGGCCCCTTCAGCTGGTCGATCCGGCTCCAGGCCGTCTCCATGAGATCTACCAGGCCATAGAGGGTATCTGACCGGGCACCCCAGACCATCAAGGGATCGTGGCCCATGGCGATGAGCTCTCGACGATTGTCCGTGGGCGAGACCTTGGTGGTCAGCCAGCGGGGCGGCTCATAGACCTTAGCACCGTCGGTGTGGGCAGCGGCCCAAAGTGCGGCCTTATAAGCCATGGGCTGGGTCGACCAGCCCCAAACCGCGGGGGACAAGAGTACGATGCGATCGACCGCAGGCGGTCTTTCCGATGTGGCAGCAGCTATGGTCACGGCACCGCCCATGCTCTCTCCGGCAATGGCGAGAATGGCGTGGGGGTATTTGGTGCGGGCCAGGGCTGCCAGGGTCCGCAGGTCCTCGACCATCAGGTCTTGGCCCGCCCAGACGCCGCGCTCGGGTGATCGGCCAAAACCCCTTTGATCATAGGCGATGGTTGTAACCCCCTGCTCGGCCCACGAGGGCGCGGCCAGGTGAAAAGCGTTGGCATAGTCATTCATGCCATGGACACCGATGACGACTGCCCACGGCTCTCCTTTGGCCTCCCAGGTCGAGAGCCCCAGGCGCGCGCCGTCAAAGCTAACGAAGGCTTCCGGCTCCAGGCGGGGGCCTTGAAAGGTAAGGTCAGGGCGCGCCGCCCTTTGCACGGCCATGGGGGCACAGGCGGACAGAACCAGGGAGAGGATGACGGCGAGATAGAGCTTCATGCGTGCAGAATGGCTTGAACCCTTTGGCGAAGATATGGCGTCACCTCGGCGTCAAACCAGGGGTTTTTCTTCAACCAGGCCGTATTGCGCCATGAGGGATGCGGTGTCGGCAAGATGTTCGGCCCATAGTCCCGCCAGGACCTGACCGTCTGCGTCATATTGTTCTTGGCCCGATCCTTGAGTGCCCAGGTCTGAGCATAGCCGCCCACCAACAGGACAAGCTCAACCTTGGGCAAGGCGGCCAAAAGCTGGGTCCGCCATAGGGTGGCGCAGCGGGTTGGCGGGGGAAAGTCGCCGCCCTTGGGGTTGGTGCCTGGAAAGCAGAACGCCATGGCTGCCACGCCGATTTCCGCACGGCCATAGAAGGTTTTGGTGTCCACCCCCATCCATTGCCGCAAGCGATCCCCTGACGGGTCTGTAAAGGGCACACCACTTTCATGAACCCGTCGTCCAGGGGCCTGACCGCAGATCAGGATGCGAGTCTCCGCGCTGACCATGACCACAGGTCGGGGTTGGTGCGGGAGGTCCTCAGCGCAAGCCCGACAGGCCCTGATCTCTCCGAGCAGGGTGTCGAGCGTGGAGATCACCGGGCAACAACGGCCTTTTCCGCTGCAATATACTTGGCGAAGGAGGGCCGGGCGTGGATCGCCGCCACATAGGCTGCCACCTTCGGATGGACAGCCGGATCAGGTGTCCATCCCAAATGCATCAGATTCACAAAGGGACTGGCCACGGCGATGTCAGCCAGGGTCAGACGGTCTTCCAAGAGAAAGCCAGAGGCCGGTATGATCGACTCCAAATAGGCCACGGCGGCCGGCAGGAGGTTGGCTTCAGCATTTGCCGCAGCCGCCTCATCCCCAGGCTTGCCCATAAACTTTGGCATGACCAAGCGGTTGAAGAACATGGGTCCTACCGCACCGGCCAAAATCGTATCGGCATATTCATCGAACCAGATGGCCTTGGCTCGGGCCTTGGCGTCCAGGGGGATCAAGTTCGGCTCAGGCGTCAAGGCTTCGAGATAGGCCACGATGGCCGATGAGTCGGCCAGGGTGAAATCACCATCCTCAAGGGCCGGAATCTTGCCAAACGGACTGGCTGCCTTGAAGGCTGGCGAGCCGCCGCCCATACCGCCCGGCAGGCTCTCAACGGCGACCCCCTTCTCTGCCGCAAAGGCCAGGGACTTGCGCACGAAGGGCGACATGGATGAGCCGTAGATGATCATTCTTCGAGTCCTTGAGGGATAGGTGCCGCAGGTATTGGGTCGGTGGGCAGGGGCATGCGCAGGCGGTAGACACCTTTGAAGTTTTCAGGGTCTGCGGGCTTGCCGTGACGGGTCACGACAATGCGTCCCTGCCGAGCCAGGCCGCGGGCCGTGGCACGGACATGGCCAGTCAGCCTCTGCCAGCGTTCAGGACTGGCAGCGCGGGCCACCTCTTCTGATGAGGCAGACTTCCCAGGGGCCAGCTTGCTGAGTACCTCGAGGATCACGGCTTCCATATCGACGGTGATCATTAGCCGCCTCGCTTCAGGGTCTCGCGGGCAATGATCACCTGCTGAATCTGGCTAGTGCCTTCATAGATCCGGAAGATCCGCACATCGCGGTAGAAGCGCTCAATACCGTAGTCAGCGATATAGCCAGCGCCACCGAAGATCTGCACCGCTTTGTCGGCCACGCGGCCAACCATTTCCGAGGCGAAGTATTTCGAGGCTGCGGCCTCCAGCGTAACACTCTGTCCGGCGTCGCGCTTGCGGGCGGTTTCAAAGGTCAGGGCCTTGGCCGCCAGGACCTCGGTCTTGCAGTCGGCGATCATGCCCTGGACCAGCTGAAACTGGCTGATGGCCTGGCCAAACTGCTTGCGCTCAGAGGCATAGGCCACGCAGTCGGTGATGAGGCGCTCGGCCACACCGATACAGACCGACGAAATATGCAGGCGGCCACGGTCGAGGACCTGCATGGCGACCTTGAACCCCTCCCCTTCGGCGCCTAGGCGGTTTTCCACCGGCACTCGGACATTATCGAAATTGACGTCGCAGATATGGGCCCCCTGCTGGCCCATCTTCTTTTCGGGCTTGCCCACCGTCAGACCAGGAAGGTTGCGCTCCACCAGAAAGGCGCTCACCCCGCCGCCGCCTGGCTTGTTAGGATCGGTCCGGGCCATGACCGTAAACAGGTGGGCCTTATTGGCATTGGTGATGTAGCGCTTGGACCCGTTGAGCACATAGTGGTCGCCATCGCGCGTGGCTCGCGTCTGAACCGCGGCGCTGTCAGAGCCTGCCTCCGGTTCGGTCAGGGCGAAGGAGGTGATGATGTCGCCAGAGGCTATGCCTGGCAGATACTTGGCCTTCTGCTGGTCCGTGCCGAACATTACAAGACCTTGGCTGCCAATGCCGACATTGGTACCAAAGGCCGAGCGGAAGGCGGGGCTGGTGCGGCCAAGCTCGACGCCCACTAAGCACTCTTCCTCCATGCTCAGATCTAGCCCGCCATATTCCGTCGGGATCGTGAGGCCATAAAGACCTAGGGCCTTCATCTCTTCGATGACGTCATCGGGCATGGCGTCGGTCTCAGAGACCTGAGCCTCAAGGGGCCGCAGGCGTTCGGTTACAAAGCGGCGCACCGTGTCGATCAGCTGGTCGCGGGTTTCAAGGTCTAGGGCCATGGTCAGTCTCGTTTCACAGTGGGAGGCGCTTGCATCATCAGGCATGGCCCCTTAGGTCGGCTGACAAACTAGTGACGTAATGCGCGCCGGGCAAACGCTCTGGTGCTTAGAGGGTAAGATATGGACACCGGCGAAGAACAGGCCTCGGGCTGGGTGCATAAGACCGTGGAATCTGGTGAGTGGGCAGGCTGGTCCTATTACAACGCCGATCCCTTCGAGGACCATGCCGGCCCCTATTATTACCGCAAGGATGAGAACGGCCAGCCGGTCTGCGCCTTCCGCACCGAATACAAACACATGAATGGCGGGAACTTTCTCCATGGCGGGGCAATTATGACCTTTGCCGACTACGCCATTTTCGTCATCGCTCGCGACGCCTTGCAGGACGGCCATAGCGTAACGGCCAGTTTCAATGGTGACTTTGTCGGTGCCGTGCCCCTGGGTGCCCTGGTGGAATGCCGCGGCGAAGTTGTGCGCAACGCCCGAAGCATGGTCTTTGTGCGAGGTCTGATTACCTCTGGAGCGGACCCTGTTATGAATTTCTCAGCCATCATCAAGAAGACCCGGCCACGGTCATGAGCCCGGTCCTATCCGTCCTGGACCTGTCGCCGGTCGGCGGGGACAACACCCAGGCCCAGGCGATCCGCGAAACCATCGAAGTCGCTAAGGCTGCCGAGCGGCTGGGCTACAACCGCTTCTGGGTGGCCGAGCATCACAATATCGGAACCCTGGCGTCTGCGGCTCCCGAGATCCTGATCGCCGCCCTGACCCAGGCCACTAAGACCATCCGCCTCGGCTCGGGCGGGGTCATGCTGGTGAACTATTCGCCGCTCAAGGTGGCGGAGGTCTTTATGGAGTTAGAGGCCCTGGCCCCTGGCCGTATTGACCTTGGAGTTGGGCGGGCCCTAGGGACAGACAGCCGCACAGGCGGAGCCCTGCGCTCGGTAAGTTCAGAGGCATTTCCGCAATATTTCGCCCTGCTGAATGCTTGGCTTTTGGACGCTTCTGGGGTCGAGCCCATCACCGACGCCCACCCGGCCCGAGGCATTCATGCCAGCCCCTCAGGGCCCTCGCATCCTGACCTACATATGCTGACCTCATCAGCCGACAGTGGTGCCTTTGCGGGCCAGGCCGGGGTCGGCATGGTCTTTGCCGAGTTTATAGCTAGGGCCGAAGGAGGCCCCGCAGTGGCGGCCTATAAGCGGGCCTTTGAGCCCTCGGTCTTCCGCTCAAGCCCCTGGGCGGCGGTGGCGACCATCGCCCTAGCCGCAGAGACGGACGAAGAGGCACAGAGACTGGCGGCCCCCATGCGTGCCGGTGCCCTGGCCACCCTGGACAATGAGCGCCGACGGTTTCCCTCAATTCCAGAGGCCTTGGCCTTCCTAGCCGAGCGGGCCGACGATCCGCGCCTGCCCAGCGTGATCGCCAGGTCGATTGTCGGCGATCCTGAGACGGTCAAACGGCGACTTACTGAAAAGGCTCAGACCACCGGCGCCGATGAGATCTTCGTCATGGCTGTAGGACCGACCCTCGAGACCCGGATTAGATCCTTGGAGTTGATTAAGCCAAACTAGGCTTGGGCTGCTGGACGCGCCCGCATGGCGTCGGCCCAGCGCGCGACTTCGGTAAGGTGCTCGGGCAGGGCCATCCGGATCAGTCGGGTGAAGTCGAGGCCGATGAAGGCGACAATGTCGGCTATGGTCAGGCGATCGGCGGCGAGCCAGTCCCGTCCCTTCAGGCGCTGGTCCAGCAGACCTAGGGCCTTGAGGGCCTGATCACGATTATACCCGCCGACGACGGCATCCTGCTGCTCCAGCCCCGCCAGCATGGGCGAGAGGTGCCGCACGCCAATCATCAGGGGATGGGCCACGAGCAGCTCGGTGCGGCGGGTCCACATTTCGATGACCGCCGCCTCCTCAGGGGTGGTCCCGAACAAGTTGGGGTCCGGATATTTGCTCTCCAGATACCGGCAGATGGCAAGGCTTTCAGTCAGGGTAGTTCCGTCATCCAACTCTAAAATCGGCAAGCCCACAAAGCCTTCGGTCTGGCTCAGCAAGTCGTCGGTCTTGTGCTGACCTTCGGCCATGTTCAGGCGCACGACCTCGATATCGGTGATCGCCTTCTCCGACATCACCCAACGGACCCGGCGAGGATTGGGCGCGACAGCTGTATCGTAGAGCTTCATGGATGGACCTAGTGCTGGAAGAGCTCGGCAGGCATGAGTCCGACCACGGCGGCTGTGACACAGGTGGCCAAGAAGCCGGCAAACATGGCCTTCCAGACCATACCAATGACTTCGGAACGGCGCGAAGGCACAAGGACGGAATAGCCCGCTACATTCATGCCCACCGAGGCGATATTGGCAAAGCCGCAGAGGGCGTAGGTCATGATTACTCGGCTGCGATCAGCCATATCGGCGACGGGAATACCGCCCAGCTTAATGAAGGCGGTGAACTCAGTGAGGACCAGCTTCACGCCGAGCAGCGAGCCCGCCACGGGGGCGTCCTTCCAGGGCACACCGATGGACCAGGCCAGGGGGGCGAAGATAAGGCCAAGGCCGCGCTCAACAGACAGGGGCGCGCCGCCAACCTGAGGGAACATGCCAAGAATGCCGTTCAGCATGGCCACCAAGGCCACGAAGACAATCAGGGTAGCAGCGATGTTCAGAACGATCTGCAAGCCGTCAGAGGTACCCTTGATCATGGCGTCTATGGAGCTTTCATAGACCTTGTCGGATTCCGGATCGAGAACTTGAGGCTGCTCAAGGGCCGGATCGCGGGGCACCAAAATACGCGCCAGCAGGATCCCAGCTGGGGCCGAAATAATCGACGCCGTCATGACGTGGGCGGCGGCATTGGGCAGCACGCCCTTCAAAATGGTCGCATAGGCCACCATGGTCGAGCCAGAGACACAGCTCATCCCCACAGCGATCAGCATAAAGAGCTCGGACCGCGACAGGCTGGTCAGATAGCTGCGGATGAAGATCGGGCCTTCAACCTGGCCCATAAACACCGTGGCTGCTGTGGCCAGGGCCGGGGCACCACGCAGGCCCATGGTCTTTTCAAAGACAAGGCCGAAACCCCGGGTAATCCATTTCAGAATACGCCAGTGCCACAGCAGTGCTGCCAGGGCGCAGACCACCAAAATGACCGGCAGGACCCGGAAGGCGAAGACGAACATGTTCTCAGGGTGGGACAGGTCATAGGGCTGGTTGGGCGTACCCGCCAAGAAGCCAAAAACAAAGGCCACGCCGGTCTGAGTACTGGTCGCTAACCCGTCAACAGCGCTGCCCATGGCCGATAGGACCGCCCGCAAGGCAGGAATGCCAAACAGGGCCAAGATCATCAAGGCCTGAAGGACGATGGCACCCCCTGCCAATTTCCAGGGGAATTTCTTACGATCCTCCGACATGGCCCAGCAGACCAGAAGGATTAGGGTCAGCCCCACCAGGCTCTGGAGGTTCTCAAGTCGGATCATAAAAACATTGCCCCGTACCCCCCGCCGGCTGCTCCGGCGGCGGAAGACCATTGAGTATCAAGCCGCCTGCCCTGGCAAGCCATGCAGACTATTCTGCAGCGACGAAGCCCGGCCAGGTGGCCATGTAGTTCACAAAGCTCGGGCCAAGCCCCTCGGCCACAAGGTGCGCCCGGCTGACTGGGGTCGTCACCGGGAGGAACCCAGCGTCGGCGGCCAGCTTATTGGGATAGTCATGGTGCAGGATCGCGGCCCGGCCCATCAGGACAAAGTCAGCCCCCGCATCAAGGCAGGCCTGAGCATTGGCTGGGGTCATGATCTTGCCAGCCACCCCAAGGCGCACAGACCCGCGGTCCAGCTCGGTGAAAATCGAAATCAGGGGTTTGTCCTGGAAGCCCTCATCGGAGCAAGTCTTGAAGGAATCCCAGAGGGACATGTCCAGATAGTCGATCTTGCCTTCGGTCATCAGGGCCTGGGCCAGATCGCGGATTTCGACCAGATTCACGCCGAACCGCTCTGGCGACAGGCGGATGCCGAGGTTGAAGTCTGGGCGGCAACGGGTGCGAATACCGTCAATGATTTGCCGAACAATGCGGGCGCGATTTTCCGGTGAGCCGCCATAGGCGTCGGTACGCTGATTGACCTCAGCACTCAGGAATTGGCAGAGGATATAGCCGTGGGCACCGTGCAGTTCGACGCCGTCGAACCCTGCCTTCTCCGCCCGCTCGGCGCTGGCAATAAAGTCTTCGATCAGTTGGGCAACCTCGGCCTCGGTCAGGGCCCTGGCACCAAATTCGGCGGAATCGGAAGGACAGACCGGAGCCTCGCCGATGAGATCCTTAGGCGATCGCATGCCCGCATGGTGCAACTGGACAATGGCCACACTGTTGGCCGCCTTAATCCCCGCCGCCAGCCGGGTTAGGCCAGAAAGATGGACGTCAGAAAAAATGCCGAGCTGGCCGGGGAAGCCCTGGCCAACGG
>CAITHQ010000162.1 GCA_903892305.1 uncultured Alphaproteobacteria bacterium | reverse complement strand
TGGCTGGCATTACCGGCAGTGACGAAGTTGCCCTCACCCCGCACGGGGCCCAACTTAGCGAGGCCTTCCAGAGTGGTGTCTGCACGGTTGCACTCAGCCTTGTCGACCACATCGTCGACGACGGTTTCTTCCTTGGTGTCCTTGTTGACGACCTTCATCTTGGTCTTCATCGGCACGATTTCATCGGCGAACAGGCCGGCCTGCTGGGCGGCTGCCATCCGGCGCTGGGATTCCAGGGAGTATTCATCCTGGGACTCGCGGCTGAGATTATAGCGCTTAGCGACGATGTCTGCGGTGTCGATCATCGGCATGAAAATGGCGGGATACTTGGCACTCAGTTCCGGATCAAATCCGCCAGCGCCAGCAGCGCCAGCGCCACCCATGGAAATCGACTCGACCCCGCCGGCGACGACCACGTCAGATCCATCATTGCGTACATAGTTGGCGGCCATGGCGATGGTCTGCAGTCCTGATGAACAAAAGCGGTTCACCGTCACGCCCGAGGTTGTGATGGGCAGTCCAGCTAGAAGCCCGGCATTGCGGCCAGGATTGGTACCGCCATGGGCGACATTGCCCAGATAGACGTCTTCAATAGCTGCGGCTTCCACACCGGACTTGGCCACGGCATGCTTCACCGCATGGGCCGCAATGCTGACGGTCGGGGTCATATTGAAGCCGCCGCGGCCAGACTTAGCCAAACCTGTACGGGCATAGGACACAATGACGGCTTCGCGCATGAAATATCTCCGAATTGAATGGGACCGGGTCAGCCTGTCTGTGGCTGAGGGCGATAGAGTGGCGGGACCTTTGCATCCTGCGCCGTAAATGGCTAGGGCCCTTTCCCTCTGGACGGAATCGTCTAAAGGGACAAAAAGAGCCCTAATTCAAAAGTTTAGGGCAAGTTTTAGTCCGATAAGCGGTTCCCAGCTGCCGGAACTTGTTCTAGGGACGGTTTAGCGGCCTGACGGGTTTTCAAGGCGAGGCGAGTACGCAATGGCGCAAACAAACATGGCCTTCCGGTTTGAAAGAGCCGCCGCCTTGGTCGGCGCTCTGGTCTGTTGTCTCGTTCTTGCAGCGTGCTCCGGTCGTGATGGTGCCGATAAGCCTCCCGAGCCCGGCGACCAGGCCGTTGCGCGCATTGACGGGCGCACTGTGTGGGTCTCCGACGTTAAACGCGAAGCCATCGCTCAGGGCCTGATTGGCGAGGGCGAACCTTTAGACATTACCTCCGATTTGTTTCGCCGGGTCATGGACGAGGTGGTCGACCAAAAATTGCTCGCGGCTGAGGCGCTAAAGCGAAAACTCGACAGAGATCCCGCTGCTCAGCGCAAATTGGCCGCCGCCCGGGAACGCATCCTAGGCGACATGCTGGTGGAATCCACGGTCTCGAACGCGGTGAACGAGAATGCGATCCGGGGCCTCTATCAGGAGCAATTAAAGCTCTCTAAGCGGTCCGAAGAGATCCACGCCCGACAGATCGTGGTGGCGACCGCTCCAGAGGCCGAGACCATCAAGAAATTGCTGTCCACGGGTGCCTCCTTCGAGGCCCTGGCCATGGAAAAATCAACAGACGCTGCCACCCGGTTTAATGGCGGGGATCTGGGCTATTTCACCACCGATGTCATGCCGCCACCTTATGAGGCCAATCTCAAAACGGCCACGATCGGACAACTGGTCGGCCCCTTCGCGGTCGATGGCGGCGTGGCCTTGGTCAAGGTCGAAGACCGCCGGTTGGAGCAGCCCATCACCCTGGAGGCGGCCCGCCCTCAAATCATTCGATTCCTGACCTATGATCAGGTCCGCGACCTTTTAGAAAAGCTACGTAGCCGTGCCAAGGTCCAGACCCTGATCAAGGCACCTCCGGAAGTGCCCGGCGCACCGAAGGAGCCCGACTCAGCCCAAGCTGTTCTGCCTTCTCGGGGCCAGTCCGCCGCCGAGGCCGCCCTCGCGGCCGGACCCGCGAGGCCGCCGTCAGTTTCTTCCAAGCCAGCTTCGACAGGGGCCAAACCATGACCCGCCCGCCCAAATCAAAAAAGCCCGCCGCCGGCCCTGTGGACGCCATGGGACAAACTCTAGAGCGGGCGCTTGATCCGCTCACCTCAGTCTTGAAACGTGCAGGCCTGGCCCGGGCGGAAAAGTCGGCTGCCGCCGCCAGCCCCGTCAAGTCCACCCTGCCGGTATCGCCCTTGGCTGTGCCTTTTCCCGACATATCCGTCATTTCGGGCGTGGAAATGGCCACTGGCACAGCAGGGTTCTACAAACACGAACGTCCTGACCTCCTAGTGATGAAGTTTGCCAAGGGCACCAATGCCGCGGGAGTCTTCACCCGGCACGGGGTCGGCTCAGCGCCGGTCGATTGGTGCAAGAAGAATTTGGCGGCCACTTCAGGCGCCGATGTCCGCGCCCTTGTGGTCAATGCTGGCTGTGCCAATTCGTTTAC
>CAITHQ010000161.1 GCA_903892305.1 uncultured Alphaproteobacteria bacterium | reverse complement strand
GGATATGGCCGACGGTCAGGTCGACATCTGGGCCGGTCAGGATGGGCAGGTCCGGTTCCGACCCCGGTGTCCCGCTCATCGCCCAGGCGGGCAGGAGGCCATTTAGGGCTGCACTTCCAGCCAAGAAGGCGGAACCCTGCAGAAAACGGCGTCTCTGAAATTTCGTCGTCTTACGGGTCATCGACGAGATACCTGTATCGCCAGAATAGGCGGTCTTTCGCCGTCCATAATAGGCCGGGTCACAACGAACTAATAATGGTGACGGAGATGGGCTTCCGCCATCCCAGATCAAGTGCTGAGCACATAATTACCACTATACGAAACCAAGGCTCGGACGTTACGCCATAACTAGGCGTTTCGCCGATGTAGGGAGATCAAAATGCCCAGTCCAACTGATCAGTCCTCAGACGAACACGTGATCACCGAGAAAGACCCGGTTTGCGGTATGAGCGTCAATCCGCAGACGACTGCCCATAGGACCATGCGCGAGGGCAAGGTCTATGTCTTCTGCTGCGCCGGTTGCAGGACCAAGTTTGAGGCCGATCCTGGCAAATACCTCAACAAGGCCGAACTGCCGCCCCCATCGCCGGCCCCGGCTGGGACCATCTTCACCTGCCCCATGGATCCTGAAATCCGCCAGGAGGGGCCCGGCGCCTGCCCTATCTGCGGCATGGCCCTAGAGCCGGAGCTGGTCACCGCAATGGCCGGTCCTAACCACGAACTTATCGATATGACCCGGCGCTTCTGGATCGCCCTGGCCCTGACCACCCCGGTCTTCGTTCTGGAAATGGGAGGTCACCTGACAGGGATCATGGCCCTGATGGGCAAGACCTCCGCCTGGATCCAGCTGGTTCTTGCGACCCCGGTGGTGCTCTGGGCGGGCGGGCCCTTCTTCCAGCGCGGCTGGACCTCTATCCGGACGGGCCGCCTTAACATGTTCACCCTGATCGCCATGGGGGTCGGGGTGTCTTGGGCCTACAGCATGGTGGCGGTCCTGTTGCCCGGCACCTTTCCTGCGGCCTTTCGCAATCATGCCGGGGTCGTTCCGGTCTATTTCGAAGCCGCCGCAGTGATCGTCGTCTTAGTCTTGCTGGGTCAGGTGCTGGAGCTTAGGGCCCGAGACCAGACCGGCAGCGCTATTCGGGCCTTGCTGAACCTCGCCCCCAAGACCGCCCGCCGTATCCGCGCCGATGGAACCGACGAGGACGTCGCCCTCGACCAGATCCATGTGGGCGACAGCCTGCGTCTGCGGCCAGGGGAGAAGGTTCCGGTCGATGGCGAGGTGACTGAGGGGCGGGCCTCGATCGATGAATCCCTGGTCACCGGGGAATCCATGCCCGTGACCAAGGAGGTCGGCGGCAAGGTGATCGCTGGCTCTATCAATACCACGGGCTCCTTCGTCATGCGGGCGGAGAAGGTGGGCGCCGACACCCTACTGGCGCGGATCGTCCAGATGGTGGCCGAGGCTCAGCGTAGCCGGGCGCCGATCCAACGCGTGGCCGATAAGGTGGCTGGATGGTTCGTGCCCTCCGTCGTCGCCGTCGCGGTGGTCGCCTTCGCGGCCTGGGCTATGGTGGGACCTGAGCCACGTCTGACCTATGCACTGGTGGCGGCGGTATCGGTGCTGATCATCGCCTGTCCCTGCGCCTTAGGTCTTGCGACCCCCATGTCAATCATGGTCGGGGTTGGCCGTGGTGCCCAGGCTGGCGTTCTAATCAAGTCGGCTGAAGCCCTGGAGCGCCTGGAAGAGATCGATACCCTGGTGGTCGACAAGACAGGCACCCTCACCGAAGGTCGCCCGTCGGTGACCGCAATCCGGCCCATGCCAGGCTTTGATGAGGCCGAACTCCTGCGCCTCGCCGCTAGCCTCGAGCGTGGCAGCGAGCACCCCCTGGCTGAGGCCGTGCTTAGAGCGGCCAAGGATCGCGGCCTAACCCTGTCAGAGGCCAAGGATTTTAACTCGCCGATCGGCAAGGGCGTTCTTGGGACTGTTGAAGGCAAGGCGATCGTCCT
>CAITHQ010000160.1 GCA_903892305.1 uncultured Alphaproteobacteria bacterium | reverse complement strand
TTCCAGATCGGCCTCGGATATCGAGAAATAGATCGGCGCGATCGGAAAGCCCCGGCGGTTGAGGTGTTCTCGTAAAAGGAATGGATCTAGGGATGGAAGCTCATCCAGGGCCATCATCAGAGACAGATCGCGTTGGCTGTTTGAGTTTTCTTCGCCGATTTCATCGATCATTTGCGTCCAGCCTCTTTGTCCCACAAAGAAGGACCGGCCACCCATCCGAAGATCAGTTCTCTCAAAGGGGATGATAACCTTCGTCGCCACCTGCCTAGCATCATCAAAAACGAACCGTTCGTCGGCCCTAAGCCGATGTTTCAGGATAATGCTCTCGTTGAGCACGGGATTGAAAAAGAACGGTGAGGACTTGTGAGTCGGGTCGTCGCGATGCGTCACTCCGACTGCGGTAAGATTCAGCACGCGGCTCGTTGAAGCAGTCTTCTGAAGCGCACCGAGATTGCGAATTGCCCGATCGGGGCTCCTACTACTCAACTTTGTCGCCCCCGAAACCAGCTATCCTGCTCGATAAAGCTACATGTGGCATAGCGAATGATCGAGCGTCAGAGCTATCAACACCTATTTAATCATCAAATACCTTAAAACTTTGCCTTGGTTTGCAAGACACATGTCGAGGCATACAGCATCCGGACATACTCGCAAAGGGAGAGTTAGAGCGATAATACCGCTTAGGTATGCAGTCTTTTGGGCCGGCTTTCGTCACTGCCTAATCATCCGCCGCTATGGCTTTCGGTGCGTGGGGATGCTAGATGCGCGACTTGGTTTTTGGGGCACGCCCCCAAGTCATCGGACATGGAAATGCTGGGAATTCTGCTCGCCTGCCATATCTTGGTCAGCATCGCATTGATTGCTGTCGTGCTGCTTCAGCGGTCTGAAGGCGGGGCACTTGGCATGGGTGGTGGGCCAACAGGCATGATGAGTGCCCGGGGCGCTGGTGATTTATTGACTAGGACTACCTGGATTCTGGCCTCGCTGTTTTTCATCCTGAGCATCAGCCTGACCCTCTTGTCTGGAAAGTCGAAGGGTACGACTTCGGTCGTCGATCGAGTCAAAATGAATAATCTCGCACCCAGCACTCTAAACCGACAGCCGGCTGGTCAGGGCCAGGGTGCACCCATGTCGCCATCGAGTGCTCCAAGCCCAATTCAGGCACCGACCCCGACCGTCAACAATCCATTCGCTGGTGAGCCCGATCCAGCGGCTCCGTCCAAACCCTAAGGTCGATTCACGTGCAGCATGCATTAAAGCCGCGGTCGCGGTTCGAACCCCTTTGCGCGTTTGAACTTTGTTTGGTGATTGGCCCTCGGGCAGTGAAATCGACGCGGAGCCTTCGGCCCGAATCACGGCTAGTCTGAATTCCCATGGCCCGGTACATTTTCATCACCGGCGGCGTGGTCTCTTCCTTGGGAAAAGGTCTGGCGTCCGCCGCACTTGGTGCGCTTCTACAGGCGCGCGGTTACAAGGTGCGTCTGCGTAAGCTGGACCCCTATTTGAACGTCGATCCTGGGACCATGAGCCCTTATCAACATGGCGAGGTCTTCGTCACAGATGATGGCGCGGAGACGGATCTAGACCTGGGTCATTACGAGCGGTTTACCGGCGTAAGTGCGACTAGAGCGGACAACATCACAACCGGCCAAATATATAAAACGATCATCGAGAAGGAGCGCCGGGGTGACTACCTTGGTGCCACCGTGCAGGTCATTCCGCACGTAACAGACGAGATTAAACAGTTCGTGCTTTCCGACCCGGGGCCCGATGTCGACTTCGTCCTTGTGGAGATCGGCGGCACGGTCGGCGATATTGAAGGCTTGCCGTTTTTTGAGGCTATTCGCCAGCTGGGCCAGGAGCTACCGCGGGGCTATGCCTGTTACATACACCTTACCTTACTGCCATACATTAAGACCGCTGGTGAGATGAAAACCAAGCCGACACAGCATTCTGTGAAGGAATTGCGGTCGATTGGCATTCAGCCCGACATCCTGCTGTGTCGCTGCGAGCAGCCCATCCCTGACAGTGAGCGCCGTAAGATAGGTCAGTTCTGCAATGTCCGCGAAAGCGCGGTCATTCAGGCGATGGACTCAAGCAATATCTATGGCGTGCCGCTAGACTACCACGCTCAAGGGTTAGATCGCGAAGTGCTGGATGTGTTTGGCTTAAGGGACACAGCACCGGCACCAGACCTCGCGCGATGGGAGGATATTTCCAATCGCCTGACGCACCCTGATGGGGAGGTAAACATTGCCGTCGTTGGCAAGTATACGGGCCTGACGGACGCCTATAAGTCGCTTGTCGAGGCTCTTGTCCATGGCGGAGTCGCCAATAACGTTCGGGTCAAACTCGATTGGATCGAGGGCGAGGCCTTTGAGCGGGAAGAGGGTCTGATCGCAGAGCGTCTGACCGATGTGCACGGCGTCCTTGTTCCTGGTGCTTTTGGGGAAAGAGGGTCTGGCGGAATGATCCGGGCCATTCAATTCGCTAGGGAACATCAGATCCCCTATTTTGGCATATGCTTTGGCATGCAGATGGCCATGGTAGAGGCTGCGCGCAATCTGGCCGGCCTTTTGGAAGCCTCATCGACGGAGTTTGGGCCTACGTCTGAGCCCATTGTCGGGTTAATGACCGAGTGGACCAAGGGCAACAAAAAGGAAATGCGTGGTGAGGGTGACGATCTAGGCGGAACAATGCGCCTGGGATCATACCAAGCCGTCCTCGCGCCCGGATCTCTGGTCTCGAAGATATATGGGACGACGTCTATCCATGAGCGTCACCGCCACCGCTACGAGGTCAATATCGACTACCGCCAAGCGATTGAGCGGGCAGGGTTGAATTTTAGCGGTCTATCTCCTGATGGGATCTTGCCCGAAATCTGCGAACGTGAAGATCACCCGTGGTTTGTGGGGGTGCAGTTTCATCCAGAACTTAAGAGCCGTCCTTTTGATCCGCATCCCTTGTTTTCGAGTTTTGTCGGCGCGGCCAAGGTGCGCAGTCGTCTCGTCTAGCCCGCGATTTGGTGTCGCTATTTGGAATGGCTTCGAACGGGTCTTGAATCGATCGAGCGATTAAGGCATACACCCGCGCTCACGTCGGGGGCCCCGGGCCGCCGCATTCATTTTACGCCTGAGAGATTCTCCCGTGGCCGTTCCTAAACGCAAAGTATCCCCGTCTCGTCGCAATATGCGCCGCTCGCATCACGCCCTGGGTGCCAATAGCTTTGTCGAAGACAAGGAAACGGGCGAGCTGAAGCGACCGCACCATGTCGACCTGAAGACTGGCATGTACAAGGGCCGCCAGGTCATTACGCCAAAGCAAGACTAAGGGGCCCGTCGCGCAGATTACTGCGCGCGGCCGCGGGCCTGGATGCCAGCTCGCCTTTGTTCCACCATGTCAGGTGTAACGCCTTTGTTGTGAGTGCGTGAGCGTTTCTGCTCGAGTTCCAAGCCTTCCCGAAGGCTCAGTTCATAACCCTCATCAATCATGGCCTTGTAAGTCGTCAGCATGCCCACTTCGATCTGGGCCATGTCTGATGCCAGCTTCAAGGCTGTTGGAATGAGGTCCTCTGGCGCGACAACACGATTGGCTAGGCCCCAGGCATAGGCCGTCTCGGCATCCAGAAAATTGCCAGTCAACGACAGTTCTTTGGCACGATAGGGTCCAATCAACCGCGATAGCTTCTGCGAGAGCCCCCAGCCTGGGGTAATGCCGACTCGTGCATGGGTGTCAGCGAACCTCGCCCGTGTCGAACAAATCAGAACGTCACACGCCAAGGCCACTTCAAAGCCGCCTGTAATAGCAACCCCATTAATAGCGCCAATAACCGGCTTGTTACAGGCTATGACTGCCCAGGCTGGATTTTCTGACGGTTCTGTTGCGTTTGCGGCTTTAAGGCCGTCGGGGTCTTCGCCCAATTCCTTCAGGTCCAGCCCGGCCGTAAAAGCCCGATCTCCCGCGCCGGTCAGGACAATGACCTTGACCTCCGGGTCGGCATCCAGGGCGCTAAGGGTCTTGTGTAGCTCTGCCCGCAAGGCCCTTGAAAGCGCATTCATCGCCTCAGGACGATTGAGCGTTACCAGGGCGACAGCGTTGGTAATCTCCACCAAGATCATAGCCATTCTCCAAAACTTGGCATCGAAAGTCCGGTTTCAGTGACCAAAGTCAAGGCCGCGCGATTGCTCGGCGCGGCGAAGGTGGCTAAGGCTCCCCGCACAATTTTCCAATCGGAGACCGGCCATGACCGAGATCGTCGACATTACCGCGCGCGAAATCCTAGACAGCCGGGGAAATCCTACAGTTGAAGTGGATGTTGTGCTGGAAGACGGCTCCATGGGGCGCGCTGCAGTACCCTCTGGAGCGTCTACCGGGGCACACGAGGCTGTTGAGAAGCGCGATGGGGATAAGTCGCGCTATGGGGGCAAGGGCGTCCTGGCGGCTGTCGATGCGGTGAATGGCGAGATTTACGACGCGCTGTCTGGTTTCGACGCTGAGGATCAACGGCGGCTGGACAAGGTTCTGATTGAACTGGACGGCACGCAAAATAAGTCTCGCCTCGGTGCCAACGCCATTCTGGGCGTCAGCCTGGCCGCAGCCAAGGCGGCGGCCTGCGCAGCAGACCTGCCACTCTACAAGTATGTTGGGGGCGTGAACGCTCGCGTCCTGCCTGTGCCGATGATGAATATCATCAATGGCGGGGCCCATGCTGATAACCCCATCGATATCCAGGAATTCATGATCCTGCCCACCGGGGCTGTGACCTTTGCTGAAGGCCTGCGGATGGGGGCTGAGATTTTCCATAGCTTGAAATCGGCCTTGAAGGCTGCGGGCCATAACACCAATGTCGGCGACGAAGGCGGTTTCGCCCCCAATATCGCCACAGCGGAAGAAGCCTTGGCCTTCATCGTGAAGTCAGGTGAAGCTGCGGGCTATAAGGCAGGGTCTGACTTTTTGCTGGGCCTCGATGTGGCCTCAACGGAGTTCTTCAGCGACGGAAGGTACAATCTGGCTGGAGAGGGCAAGATTCTCGATCCAGCTGGCATGGTGGATTATCTGGCGGCTCTGGTGGCAGCTTTCCCGATTGCGAGCATTGAAGATGGCTGCGCTGAAGATGATTTCGATGGCTGGAAGCTTCTGACGGATAAGCTGGGCAGTAAGGTGCAGTTGGTCGGGGACGACCTCTTCGTCACCAATCCATTGCGGTTAGCCGACGGCATTGAGCGGGGACTGGCCAATTCCATCCTGGTCAAGGTCAACCAGATTGGCACCCTATCGGAAACCCTGGATGCGGTGGAGATGGCCCATCGCGCTGGCTATACCTCGGTGATGAGCCACCGGTCTGGCGAAACCGAGGACTCGACCATTGCGGACCTGTCGGTTGCCGCCAACTGCGGTCAGATCAAGACGGGGTCCCTAGCGCGCTCTGATCGCACAGCAAAGTATAATCAACTCCTCAGAATTGAGGAAGAACTCGGCGACCAGGCGATCTATCTGGGTCGAAAGGCTCTGAAGCGCTGAGAGGTCCTGCTCGCAGAAAGCCTTAGTTAAGTATGTGGGAGCAGAGTGGAATCGTCTTTTTGATTAGGTGATTCCCGCCCAGTGCTCTCGACCCTTCGCACCTATATTCCGACTGTCGGGTTGGGCCTGTTGATTTCCTACTTCGGATTTCATGCTTTGACGGGCGATAGGGGAATTCTGACGACAGGTGAGCGAGATGCGACCCTTGCGGCTAAGACAGCAGAGCTCCAAGCTATCCGTAGTCAAAGAGAGGACTTGGAGGCCCGCGCGCATTTGTTGCGTGATGAATCCATGTCGGCCGATCTGCTGGAGGAACGAGCCCGTTCCCTGTTGGGTTTTGCCGATCCAAGGGACTATGTGATCCGGCTAAATCCGTAAGGTGCGGGCACTGCCAATTTGGGTCGCGCCGACCGGCGACGTTTAACACCTGGAGTGACTTATGGCGCGAAGCCCCGCTGTCTCAGCGTCTAAAACGAAAAAAGCTCCTACAGGGGCTTCGGCCACGAAGGAGGAACTGCTCGGCTATTATCGGGACATGCTGATGATACGTCGCTTTGAAGAGCGCGCCGGCCAGCTTTACGGCATGGGTTTGATCGGCGGCTTCTGTCATCTTTATATCGGGCAGGAAGCTATCGCTGTTGGCGTTCAGGCGATTAAAAAGTCAGGGGATCAGGTGATCACTGGCTATCGGGACCACGGACACATGCTGGCCTGTGGCATGGATCCTCGGGAGGTCATGGCCGAGCTGACCGGTCGGGCCGGAGGGTCGTCTAAGGGCAAGGGCGGCTCTATGCACATGTTCTCAACAACAGCTGATTTCTACGGTGGGCATGGCATTGTCGGCGCTCAGGTGAGCCTGGGTACCGGCCTAGCTCTGGCAAATAAGTACAAGGCCAACGGCAATGTCTGCTTCGCCTATTTCGGTGATGGGGCCGCGAACCAAGGTCAGGTTTATGAGAGCTTCAACATGGCCGAGCTTTGGAGCCTGCCGGTTGTCTACGTGATCGAGAACAATCAATACGCTATGGGCACCTCGATTGAGCGGTCCTCAGCAGAAACTCATCTATATAAGCGCGGCGCGTCCTTCCTGATCCCAGGTGAGGAAGTTGACGGCATGGATGTTGTGGCTGTCCGTGATGCAGCTGGGCGTGCTGCTGAACACGCTCGGACCGGCAAGGGTCCCTATATTCTCGAGATGAAGACCTATCGTTACCGTGGTCATTCCATGAGTGATCCTGCAAAGTATCGTACCCGTGAGGAAGTAGACCAGGTCCGTAAAACCCGGGATCCGATCGACCACCTCCAGGAGATTCTGGAAATGAATGGCTGGGCAGACGACGCTGCGCTTAAAGCCATTGATGCAGATGTGAAGCGGATTGTCGCCGACGCAGCGGAGTTTGCCCGCACCAGTCCAGAACCCGATCCCTCCGAGCTTTATACCGACGTCTATCTGGAGGCCGCTCAGTGACTGACATTCTGATGCCGGCCCTGTCCCCGACCATGGAGGAGGGGACCCTCGCAAAGTGGTTTGTGAAGGCTGGAGATAGCGTGCGGAGTGGCGACGTGATTGCCGAGATTGAAACCGATAAGGCGACCATGGAGGTCGAGGCGGTGGATGAAGGCGTGATCGAAGCGATCTTGATCCCTGAAGGCTCTGAAGAGGTGAAGGTCAACACCCCGATCGCAAGGCTTGTGGGGCAGGGTGCTGTCGCGCCAACACCTGTGCCGCCAATGCTTCCTGTGGCTACACCTGAACTGGTGAAGCCCGCTCCGATGCCATCCACTCCGGTCGCTATCGACCCAGAGCTGTCCGCAGATGCCAAGATGGTGAAGATCACTGTGCGCGACGCCCTTCGCGATGCCATGGCAGAAGAAATGCGCCGGGACGACGCCGTCTTCCTAATGGGTGAAGAAGTCGCCCAATATCAGGGGGCCTATAAGGTCAGCCGGGATCTCCTGCAGGAGTTCGGGGACCGGCGGGTCATCGACACTCCAATCACCGAGCATGGCTTTGCAGGCCTGGGCGTTGGTGCCGCCATGGCGGGTCTGAAGCCTATAATCGAGTTTATGACCTTCAATTTCGCCATGCAGGCTATTGATCATATTATCAATTCTGCCGCCAAGACCCTCTACATGTCAGGGGGGCAGATCCGGTGCTCTGTGGTCTTTCGAGGCCCAAACGGTGCCGCCGCGCGTGTCGGCGCGCAACACAGTCAGGACTATTCAGCGTGGTATGCGCAGATCCCTGGATTGAAGGTGGTTGCGCCCTATGACGCCGCAGACGCCAAGGGCCTGCTAAAAGCCGCTATTCGCGATCCCAACCCTGTGGTCTTCCTTGAGCATGAAATGCTTTACGGGACCGAGTTCGAGATTCCGGCCGATGTCGATTGGATCGTTCCCATCGGCAAGGCCAAAATTCGCCGGTCTGGTAAGGACGTCACCATCACCGCTCATTCCCGCATGGTGGGTCTTGCTTTGAAAGCTGCGGATGAACTCGCTGCCCAGGGCATTGATGCCGAAGTCATCGACCTTCGAACCCTTCGGCCCCTAGACCACGAAACCATTGTCCAGAGCGTGAAGAAGACAAATCGCCTCGTTACCGCTGAAGAGGGATGGGGCTCTATGGGGGTGGGTGCTGAAGTGGTGGCGCGGGTGCTGGAGCATGCGTTCGACTACCTCGACGCTCCGCCCACACGGGTTTGCCAAGAAGATGTTCCCATGCCCTACGCGGCCAATCTGGAACTGCTGTCCTTGCCAAGCGTTGAGAAGATCGTTCAGGCCGCTAAGGCGGTTTGCTATCGATGAGTGATCTTCAATGGCACACCGGCGGCTGTCACTGCGGCGCAGTGCGATTTGAGGTCGGTCTCGTTGAGCCAGTGGAGGCTCAAACCTGTAATTGCTCCATGTGCGCAAAGGTCGGCTTTGTCCACATTATCGTGCCGGCAAGCCGCTTCCGCCTAACTGAGGGCGGGCAAGCGCTGACCGAGTATGGGTTTAATACCGGCGTCGCCAAGCACCTCTTCTGCAAGGTCTGTGGGGTGAAGTCCTTCTACCGTCCCCGGTCAAATCCTGATGGATGGTCCGTCAATGCACGCTGCTTGGATGCGCCAGTCACCCTGAATCTCACCGAATTTGATGGACAGAACTGGGAGGCTAACGCCGTCCATCTCAGCCACTTGTCCCAGGAATAGCCATGACACTCTGCGTGAGCGCCTGACCATGTCTACCGATATTCTAATGCCCGCATTATCGCCGACCATGGAAGAGGGGATCCTCGCCAAGTGGTTCATTAAGGTTGGGGATACGGTCCGTAGCGGCGATGTCATTGCCGAGATTGAGACAGACAAGGCCACCATGGAAGTGGAGGCGGTCGACGAGGGCGTTGTTGAAGCCATCCTCGTTCCTGAGGGGACCGAGGAGGTCAAGGTCAATACGCCCATTGCGCGTCTATCCGGTGGCGAGACAAAGCCTGTTGTCGTCCCAATGGTGCAAGCGACTGCGGCACACGTCGTGCCGGTGCCGCCAGCGGTAGTCGTGCCTGCGAGAATTGAAAAGGCGACCGATAGAGGCGAGCGCATTTTTGCCTCGCCCCTGGCGCGGCGTATCGCAGAGCAAAGAGGCCTAGACCTGTCTTCGATCAGGGGAACGGGGCCCCATGGGCGGGTTATCAAATCTGACGTAGAAACCGCGCTGCCGGGCGCGCCCAAGGTCACTGAACAGCCAAGGTCAGCGCCAGTTGCCGGACATGCGCTGCCAATGGCACCGCGTCAGGCTCAGTCGCTTGCGCAAATGGGCATTGCCGACGGCAGCTATGACCTGATCCCCCTGGATGGCATGCGAAAGACCGTGGCCCGTCGGCTGACGGAAAGCGTCCGCGATGTGCCCCACTTCCCCCTGACCATCGACCTCAACATTGATGTTCTGCTTGCCGCGCGGGTGAAGATCAATGGCATGCTTGAGGGCCAAGGCATCAAGGTGAGTGTCAATGATCTTGTGATCAAGGCCGCGGCAGTCGCTTTGAAGCAAGTGCCAGAGGCAAACGCTAGCTATTCTCCCGAAGGCATAGCCATGCATCACCATGCGGACATTGCCATGGCTGTGGCGGTCGAGGGCGGGCTCATCACGCCGATTATCCGGTCTGCAGAGCTGAAGGGTCTGGCGCAAATCGCAACAGAGGCCAAGGATCTCGCTGCTAGAGCACGCTCAAAGAAGCTGAAGCCCGAGGAATTCCAGGGCGGTACATTCTCTATCTCCAACCTCGGCATGTTTGGGATTAAAGCCTTCGCCTCGATCATCAACGAGCCCCAGGGTGCGATTTTGTCAGTCGGAGCCGGTGAGAAGCGAGCCATTGTGGTCGGCGATCAATTGGCGATCGCCACGATGATGACCGTCACCCTCACCTGCGACCACAGGGTCGTCGATGGTGCTGCTGGTGCGCGCTGGCTTCAGGCCTTCAAGGTCTTGATCGAAGACCCCATCACCATGATCGTTTAAGGCCAAAGCCATGGATTTCGACGTCATTGTTATCGGATCGGGTCCTGGCGGTTACGTTACGGCCATCCGCGCTAGCCAGCTGGGCTTCAAGACAGCGATTATTGAGCGAGAACTACTAGGCGGTATCTGCCTGAATTGGGGGTGTATCCCCACCAAGGCCTTACTCAAGTCAGCTGAGGTCTATGAGCAGCTTGGTCATCTTGGCGACTACGGCCTGAAGGTTGAGGGGGCCAGCTTCGACTTCGATGCCGTGGTGAAGCGCTCCCGAGGGGTTTCCACCCAGCTCAATGCCGGCGTCGCCTTCTTGATGAAGAAACATAAGATCGAGGTGATCGAGGGTGTCGCCAAGCTCGAAAAGGGTGCAGCGGCCCCAAAGGTGGTTGTCGCCCTGAAGGCTGGCGGTTCCCGGAGCCTAACTGCGAAACATGTGATCCTGGCGACTGGGGCGCGAGCACGGACCCTTCCTGCCATTGGCCTTGTCCCAGACAGTGAGCGAATTTGGACCTATCGAGAAGCCCTGGTTCCGAAGGCCGCACCCCAGTCCCTGCTGGTTATCGGCTCTGGGGCGATTGGTATTGAGTTCGCCAGCTTCTATCGCGCCCTGGGATCGGATGTGACCGTCATAGAGAGCCTGCCGCGCATCTTGCCGGTGGAAGACGAGGAGGTGTCGAAAGCTGCACAAAAGGCATTTGAGAAGCGCGGCTTAAAGTTCCGGGTCGACGCCACTGTGAAAAGCTTGAAGGCAACTAAGACCGGCGTCAGCCTCGAGCTCGACTCCGCCGGAAAGACAGAAACCCTGAGTGCTGATGTCGCCATTGTCGCTGTGGGCATTGTGGGAAATGTCGAGGATATGGGCTTGGAGGCGCTCGGCGTTAAGATCGAACGAACCCACGTAGTCACTGACGGCCATGGCGCGACTGGGGTTCCTGGGTTCTATGCCATTGGCGATGTCGCAGGTCCGCCCTGGTTGGCGCACAAGGCCAGTCATGAGGGTGTCCACTGCATCGAGAATATTGCTGGCCTGCCATCCTCTAATCTGACGGCCCCCATACCCGGGTGCACCTATTCGACTCCACAGATCGCTTCCATCGGTCTCACAGAAGCCCTGGCCAAGGATAAGGGCATCGAGGTCAAGGTTGGTCGCTTCCCCTTCCGTGTCAATGGCAAGGCCATTGCGTCAGGTGAGACCGAGGGGTTTGTCAAAACCGTCTTCGACGCCAAGACGGGGGCCCTGATCGGGGCGCATATGATCGGCGCAGAGGTTACGGAAATGATCCAAGGCTATGCCTTGGCTATGACCCTAGAAGCCACTGAGGCTGAGCTCCACGCCACCGTCTATCCGCATCCGACCATGAGCGAGGCCATGCACGAGTCGGCCCTGGACGCCTTCGGTAAGGTCCTTCACATCTAGCTTGGGCTCAGGCGGCCCGGCGTCCGTCCGTCTCGGCCATGCGTTGCAGGGCCACATAGTCGGTTTTGCCGGTACCCAGAACGGGAACTTCAGCGATCCTTAGGATCTTCTTTGGCACCGCCAACTCCGGGGCCCCAATCGATTGGGCGTGAGCCAGGAGGGTTGATGAGTCCGCATCCTGTTGATCAGTGAAGAGCACAAGCCGCTCGCCCTTCTTCGGATCAGGCATTGCTACAACAGCATGGCGCGCATCTGGCCAGACCGTCGCAGCCAGATCTTCAGCCGCTGTCAGGGACACCATCTCGCCCCCGACCTTGGCGAAGCGCTTCACCCGACCCAAGATTTTGATCCAATTGTCGTCCGAAATAGACACGACATCGCCAGTATCATGCCAACCGTCCTCGGGTGTCTCTACCGTCCCGTCTGGCAAGAGATAACCTGACATCACGTTGGTCCCGCGAACATAGAAGCGACTGCCGCCTGCAATGCCCTCGACGGGCTCAAGGCGCACCTCAATCCCAGGCAAGAGGCCGCCAACCGTGCCCCGGCGATTATCGGTAGGCTTATTCACCGCCACGACGGGTGCAGCTTCTGTCATTCCATAGCCTTCCAGCACAGGCACATTTCCAAAGCGCTCGGTGATCAGGTTGTGGGTTTCTTCACGAACTTTTTCGGCTCCGCAGACGATGAATTTAAGCCCACTCATTTCATCAGGCTCAGCCACCCGAGCGTATTGGTTCACAAAAGTGTCGGTCGCCAACAATATCGACGCCTTGCTGTCCTTGATGAGAGGCGGAATGATTTTTGTGTGCAAGGGCGAGGGGTATTGGAAGGCCTTCATGCCTGTCAGGATGGGCAAGAGAACCCCCGCCGTCAGACCAAAGCAGTGGAAGGTGGGGAGGGGGTTGAACATGACCCAGTCAGGGTCCAGCTCAATGTGAGCGGCGATTTGCAGCACATTGGCCACCAGATTGGCCTGGCTCAGCACAACACCCTTGGGCGTGCCAAAGCTTCCCGACGTGAAGAGAATAACACCGGGGTCGGAGGCTTGGGCTTTTGGAAGAAATGCCTGTGGCATCATGCCAGCGGTGGCTGCAAAAAGCTTGTCAGCCAAGCCAACGCTTTCGCGCACATCTTCAAGATAGACGACCTTGGCCACGGACTCGAGGGCATCGGTCAGGTCGTGCAACTTGCCCTGCTCAATGAATTTTCCAGCGGTCAGGACGTGTTTTACCCCAGCCAGTTCACAGGCAGCCTTCAGGTTTCGAAGTCCTGAGGTGAAGTTGAGCATGGTCGGTATGCGACCAAAGGCGTGAAGAGCGAAAAAGGTCACCACGACCGCTGAACTTGCCGGGAGCATAACGCCCACCCGCTCGCCCGGTTCAGTCATAGCCGCGATCTTTCGGCCCAATGCAAAGGCGCCTCGGACCAGGTCGGTGTAGCTGAGCGGGTTACGGTCCTGATCTTCGAGGATCATTTTCTTGGCGCCGAATTTGGTGCGGGCGTCCAGCAGGGCTTGAAATACAGTGCGCTCTGCGGCGCGCGGATCAAATATTTCCGACAAGTGCGTTGTCCTCCCCGACCGATTGTCGGCTGTCTCGAAGCTAGCCTAGCCAGTGCGCCAAGCCTTGAAAAGGTCCGTTACATTCCGTGAGTGTAACTTCCACGGGTTAGGCAATGCATCAAGTGCACTTCAAAGGTCAGAATTCCGCTCCGATCCGGATGTTGTATCCTTCGACCTTTGGTCGTCACTTAGGGGGCTTGGAACCGAAGGGGTGGCTGGCGCATCTCGATCAGGTCCGACACGTCTGGCGGCATCAGCCTTCACCGCGATAAAGCGCACGATAGCGTCAAGCCAGGGGCCTCGCCATACATCGTCTTCCAAGCTCAGCGCTGACCTTGCCCCTGGGAGAGGAACTAGAGAACAGGTTCCGATTGCGCCACAGAGGTCTAGGTCCTTCATGCCGGCGGGTCCGGGAGCAAGTATAAGGGTTGCCAAGCCTAGTCCCTTGGCTGACGTGCGCGTGTTTTGGTCAAATTGGGTGGCGTGTCGTATCCAGCGGGAACTGGGCCCAGCTCCGCGAAGGTCGGGATTTGCGGTCATCCAGGATTGAGTGACATGCCCACGCCAAGGATCATGGGTTTTGCCGGATTGGAAAGCATCTGGGGTCGTTCGCGACCACGGTCGCCATTCTGTGGGGCTCTGCATGGACGGGGAGGAGAGGACCAATCCGTCTATTCTAAGTCCTTGCTCTGCCGCGCTGAGTGCGAGGATCGCACCTTGACCTTGGCCTATAAGGATTACTGGCTTGTCGCCGCCTGGACGGATAACGACCCGCAGTAGTGCTTTCACGGCAGCGATATCTGGCGCAAAGGAGGTCACATCAACCCGGTCAACCGGTGCGCTAGCACGACCTGATCCACATTCTGAAGCGCGGTCTAGGATCCACACCGTATAGCGGCGATGCGTGAGCTCTGTGGCAGTTTCAAACCAAGCTTCGGCGCAGTCTTGAGTATCTGGAAGGATGATCACCGTCGCCCGGGGGACACGCCACGTCGACGCAACACCGTATCTTTGCGGCGGATTTGAACCAACCTGCACAAACCCCCAAGCCCAACCCTCGGGCTGAAAAAATCGGGCAGCCAAGTCAGGCGGTGTGCGAGATTCGGCAAAAGGCTGGACTGGAACGGCGCGATGACAGCCCGTTGCCAGTCCGCTGAGCACGAGGACAAGGATTACACGCCAAAACATACACCTATCAGCCCATTTTCCCTTGATGGCGCAAGGCGTCCCTTTGCCGCTTGATCCAGGACCGCTGAAGGACGATCTATGGCGCATGGCTACAGTGATCGACACCCGAAATGGCGCAAGAGCCCGTCACCCGGAGAAACAGGCTCGTCCTGACACGCCAGTTCTTCGGAAGCCGGAATGGCTGAGGGTTCGAGCCCCTGGGTCGGCGGGCTACAATGCCACCCGCGACATCGTCAAAACCTATGGGCTAACGACGGTTTGCGAGGAGGCGGCATGCCCTAACATTGGCGAATGCTGGACCCAGGCTCACGCGACCATGATGATCATGGGCGAGATTTGCACCCGAGCCTGCGCCTTCTGCAATGTATCGACAGGTAAGCCAGAGGCTCTGGATCCCACGGAACCAGCCCGGGTTGCCGACGCTGTTTTGAAAATGGGTCTAAAGCACGTGGTCATCACGTCGGTTGACCGGGATGACTTAGCCGACGGTGGGGCGGCCCACTTCGCCGCTGTGGTTCATGCCATACGGCAGACGGCAGACCAGACCACCATCGAGATCTTGACCCCTGATTTTTTGCGTAAACCGCCCCAGGCCGCAGAACTGGTCATCGACGCCAAGCCTGATGTGTTCAACCACAATCTGGAGACTGTGCCTCGGCTCTACCTGTCGATACGTCCGGGCGCTCGGTACTTCCATTCGCTGCGCTTGCTGGAAAGGGTGAAGGAGCGCGATCCTGTGCAATTCACTAAGTCTGGACTGATGGTGGGCCTTGGTGAGACCAAGGAGGAAGTCATGCAGGTGATGGATGACATGCGCTCGGCAGGGATCGATTTCCTGACCATTGGCCAATATCTCCAGCCGACGCGCAAGCACGCGGCAGTAGATCGTTTTGTGACCCCAGAAGAATTCAAAGCCTATGAAGAGATCGCCTATGCCAAGGGCTTTATGATGGTGTCTGCTAGTCCCCTGACCCGGTCTTCACATCACGCGGGCGAGGACTTTGCTCGGCTGAAGGCCGCGCGTCTCGCCAAGGCCGGAGTTTAGCGACGCTGTGCGTCACCAGGTGACAAAGAGGCTGCCCTTCGCGCCGGAAAAACTCTTTGACCTCGTCGGGGATGTGGATCGGTATCCGGACTTTGTGCCCTGGATCAATGGCATGCGCACCTGGAATGCACGTGTCGACGATGACGGCGTCTCATGGGTTGATGCTGAAGCCAGGGTGGGTTTCAGTTTCCTAAAAGAGCGATTTTCGACCCGCGTTCGACGGGACCCGAAGGCCAATCAGATCGACGTAGGGCTCATTTCCGGGCCCTTTGATCGCCTGCGAAATCGATGGATATTTGACCCCGACGACGATGGGTCCGAAGTCAGGTTTGATATCGATTTTGCCTTCAAGTCCAAGATGCTCGACAGGCTGCTACAAAATAATTTCGAACTGGCTGTCGACCGGTTGATGGCCTGTTTCGAAGATCGAGCTAGGGCGCTCTACGGTCAGGACTGAGCCACTCGCTCCCGCAGGGCCTCCAGCGCCGCTTGGACCGCGGCCATCTGGATTTCCGAACGGGTTTCAAGTTGGAAAAACTCTTCACGGTGATGCAGGCCGTGATTGGTACGCGCTGTGGCGATATGCACCGTGCCAACGGGCTTCATTCTGGTGCCGCCTCCTGGGCCAGCAACCCCGGTGATGGCAACTGAAATGTGGGCATTGGAATTCTCGAGCGCGCCTTCGGCCATCATCCGAGACACAGGTTCCGAAACGGCACCAAGATCAGCAATCAGCTCGCCTGGGACGTCTAGCAATTCCTGCTTTGCGCGATTGTTGTAAGTCACGAAACCCCGCTCAAAGACGTCTGAGGCCCCCGGGATATTGCAAATCGCCGCGGCGACCAATCCACCCGTGCAACTCTCAGCCGTGACGATCCGCAGGGACTTGGTTCGGGCTTCATCGATTAGCAAGCGGGCCAGGGTTTCAATCTCGAGGGAAAACATGGCGGAGTCTCCGGGCAAATTAAGTAAGTGTCAGATAGCACCAGAATAGACCTGTGCCTCCTGAAACACGCTGAGTCGAGCCCATGACTTTGACTGAAGATCGACCGGCCCCAAAGGCATTGGCCTCGCAGTCGATTTTCGCCATGGCGATTTTTGTCAGCGCGGCATTGGTTTTCACCGTGGAGCCTATCGTCGGCAAGCTGATGTTGCCACTATTGGGTGGCGGCCCATCGATCTGGAATACTAGTCTCGCGTTTTTTCAGGCCATGCTGCTCCTGGGATACGCCTATGCCCACGTCTTACAGAGAATTCCTTCTGTCAAAACCCAGACTTGGGTTCATAGAGGGCTTCTTGGCGTTGCGGCCTTGTCCTTGCCCCTGCAAGTCAGCACGTGGGTGGGCCAGCCCAATGCTGACCATCCCGTAATTTGGCTCTTGGCGGCCTTAACCTGCTCGGTCGGTGCGCCCTTTGCTGTTCTATCAGCGACGGCGCCACTCGTTCAGTCCTGGTTTGCAAGGACAGCTCAATCCGAGAATGGACCAGAGCCCTACGCCCTCTACGCTGCAAGCAATATTGGAAGTCTCCTGGCCCTCGTCACTTATCCGCTAGTGATAGAGCCTCTAAGGCCGCTTCATGGCCAAACTTTTGGTTGGTGCGTGGGGTATCTCGGCTTCGTCATTTTGTTTTGGGTCCTGACGTTTCATGTCAACCGCGCGCCAGCGCAAGCCCTGCCGATTCATGAGCCTGTAAGCACAGCGCCAAGCTGGGGCGAGCGAGGACTATGGGTGATTTTGGCGGCCATCCCGTCAAGCTTGATGCTAGGGGTGACGAGCTACATCACCACCAATATTGCCTCTGCGCCCTTTCTCTGGGTCATTCCTCTAGCGCTTTATTTGACGACCTTCATCCTGGCCTTCTCGTCGCGTCAATTCCTGTCTCAGGACGGTGTTCTGACCTTTCAGGCAGCAGCCATCGTCGCCTGCATCGCCTTTGTGGCCTTTGTTCCGAACAATCTCGTTTTATCCCTGTTGGCGCATCTCAGCTGCTTCTTCCTGACCGCCTTAGTCTGTCACCAGGCGCTTGTAGCGCGTCGACCTCCACCAGAGCATCTAACGGAGTTTTATCTCTGGATGTCGGTCGGCGGCGTTGTCGGCGGCGGGTTCAACGCGTTTCTAGCCCCTGTGATTTTCAACGATGTCTGGGAATATCCGCTGGTCTTGGTGGTCTCCTGTCTTGCCAGGCCCTGGGGGCACGGTCCGTTTCTACGCTGGCGTTGGATAACCCTCGGGATTGGCGTGGTCGCGGCCCTATCCTTTCCTGTTTTTCGACAGGTTGAAATTCAAGTTGGGGGATCAACTATGGGCATGTTCCGGATCGTCGATCCGAACTTCGCCCTGCTCATTCCGCGCATCGGTATCGCCACGGCCCTCGTCTGCGCCTTTGTCCTGAGACGCCGGGCGCAGTTGTTTGTGGTCATGGCATTGGCAATCGCGATCTCAACGCAAGTTTCAGGTCTAACGTCCGAAAGCCAAAACCGTTGGCGCAGCTTCTTTGGGGTCTTGAAGGAGTCCCACATGCACGTACCGCAGCTGGGTGGGGACGTGATCATGCTAGTTCATGGCACGACCCTGCATGGAGCCCAGGCTCAAGCGCCAAAATTTCACTGTCGGCCCCTAGTCTATTACGCCCCTGAAACCCCCATAGGGCAGGTCTTCACGCGCCTTGAACAAACCAAGGGGGCCCTCCGTATGGGCGCTATAGGGTTAGGTGCCGGGACCGTCGCCAGCTATGTTCGCCCAGGGGACAAACTGACCTTCTTCGAAATTGATCCATTAGTGGTCAAAGTTGCCACCGATCCCAAGCGTTTTACCTATATCAGCCAATGCGCTAAAGGCCCGATCGACTATTTAATAGGCGATGCAAGGCTTACTCTGGCTCGGCAACCAAAGGACCTTTTCGATATCCTACTGGTGGATGCCTTTTCCTCTGACAGCGTCCCCGTACACCTCATGACGGTAGAAGCGGTGAGGGGCTATCTGTCTCACATAAAGCCGGATGGGGTCGTGGTTATGCACCTATCCAACCGCAATGTTGATTTGATCGGCCCTGCTATGGCTGTCGCCCGTCGGGCCGGAGGAATTGCCAAGGTGCAGAGCCATGTCATCGATCCAAAAGCTCCTGCGCTTTGGGAGTCATCAGAAGATGCGCTCATCATTGCCCGCAACCGATCTGCCCTCGACGCCTTTGCCGGGGATCTCCGTTGGGGCCCTACGAACCCCTTCCTCGTAGAACCCTGGCGGGATGACTATACAAATCTAGTCGGCGCAATCCTTGCCAAGGCGCGCCAGAAGGCCAGCACCCTCTAGGCTGGAAGGTCCAATGTCGCCACGGCCTGGGCCATCAGGCCTTCGCCTCGGCCGGTAAAACCCATGCCCTCGGTTGTGGTCGCCTTCACGCTCACCTGATCTAGATTAATGGCCAGAATATCGGCAAGTCGCTGCCGCATGGCGTCTCTATGAGGTCGGATTTTTGGTTTCTCACACACCAGAGTCACATCCACATTGGTGATCCGACCGCCCCGTTGTCGCACCCGTTCAGCGGCAAAGGCCAAGAACCTATCTGATGATGCGCCACGCCATTGCGGATCGGTCGGCGGGAAGTGTTCGCCAATATCCCCCTCACCCAGGGCACCCAGCAGGGCGTCGGTGAGAGCGTGTAGGCCCGCGTCTGCATCGGAATGACCGATCAGTGTCTGGCTATGAGCAATCTCCACGCCGCATAACCAGACCGCGTCTCCTGGGCCCCACCGGTGGGCATCAATGCCAAAGCCAACACGGGTAGTTCTTTGCCCTTGAACCAAGGCCTCTGCCATGTCGAAATCCTCTGGATAGGTCAGTTTCAAGAGGCAGGAATCGCCTGGAATGAGGGCAATCTTTCCGCCCGCGTGTTCCATAACTGAGGCATCATCTGTCGGTTCCTTGTCTGCCGGCCAGCTAAGATACGCCGCGCGGATCGAGCCAAGTCGGAAGGCCTGCGGAGTTTGGGCGCGCCACAATCCCTCTCGTGAAACCGTTTCAAGACGGTCCTGTGTCCGCCGCTTCAGGGTGTCTGCCACAGGGATGGCGGGCAAGGCACCATCGGCGGTTTCAAGGGCTTCAACCAGATCACCAATGTGCTTTGGCTTCAGGAGCGGGCGCGCGGCATCGTGGATCATCACGATGCGGTCGTCCGGCATTTCAAGCGCCCTTAGACCCGCCTGTACGGAGAGCGCCCGGGTTGCGCCCCCAAGCACGCACCGCCACCCGCTAAGTCCGGTCAACTCTTGCCTAGCGGCATCCTCCCAGCCCAGTGCAACAACGACCACGATGTCGTCAACGCCTGCGGCGGCGAAGGCTTCGACGGACCAAAGCAAAACGGTGCGTCCCGCCAGCAGGCGCCATGGCTTTGGGGTGCCGGGTCCAGCGCGAAGGCTGGCACCGGCAGCGACGACGATAGCGGATACCTTCATGAGCGCTGTTTAGGCTGCCCAAAGGTCTTGTCCAGCCCGCCTGCGTTGTAAATCCAAACTCCGGGCTTTACCTCACCTAGGATATTGCCTAAAAAGAGGGCGAATGGAGTGTCTATTTTATGAGCAATGGGCTCAAAATCGGTGAAACCCTGGTGGCTGGCCGCGTCTGGATCGCGCCAATGACGGGGGTCTCGGACCTGCCCTTCAGGCGGGCGGCGTCTCGTCTTGGGGCAACATATGTCGCGACTGAGATGGTCGCTAGCGCTGATTTTGCCCGCGGACGACCAGACGTGGTTCGCCGCGCAGCTGTTGGCGAAGGATTGCCACTTATGGTAGTTCAATTGGTTGGCCGTGATCCCGACCACATTGCAAAAGCTGCGAAGCTGGCGGCCGATGCAGGCGCTCATATTATTGATCTCAACTTCGGTTGCCCTGCCAAGGAAGTCACCAGCGGTGCTGCGGCAGGATCAGCCCTGATGCGAGAGCCAGAACTGGCAGCGCGACTGATGGCGGCGGCGGTTCAGGCTGTAGATATTCCGGTGACCGTGAAAATGCGCTTGGGCTGGGACATGGCCTCGAAGACTGCGCCCGCACTCGCCATGACCGCCGAATCCTTGGGGATCAAGGCCGTAACAGTTCACGGGCGTACTCGGTGTCAGTTTTACAAAGGCGCGGCCGATTGGGACGCCGTTGCACATGTGAAAAACGCTGTTGGCATTCCCGTGATTGTGAATGGCGACATTCATGACTTGGACTCGGCGCGTCGTGCCCTAGCTCAATCCGGGGCAGATGGTGTGATGGTCGGTCGGGCGGTCTACGGTCGACCCTGGATTGCCGCAGAGATTGAGGCCGGCCTGAATGGTAAGCCCTTCAGTGCGCCAGACCAGGTTGAGCGACTGGCCATTGTCCTTTCGCATTTCGATGAGTGCTTGAAGTTTTATGGCGAACGCATCGGGCTGAAGGTCTTCCGAAAACACCTTGCCGCCTATGTTGATCAGGCACCCAGCGTGCTTGACCCTGCATCGCTGAGATTGGAGCGGCAAAGCCTTTGTCGCATGGTGGATCCAGCGCTTATCGTCGCTGGGCTCACCGCGCTTTGGCAGCAGCCTTGGGAGAAATTGGCAGCATGACATCTCGATTTCAAACATCTGCCTTGACCCCGGATTTGAGCGCCCTCAAGGCAGCGGCCTTCGATTTTTCGCCAGAACCTGCGCTCATCGTCAGTGGAGATGGGGCGCTGGTCGCCGCCAACGAAGCGGCTGAGCGCTTGTTTGGTCAGGGCCTAAGTTTGCTGTCCCGCGGCCGGTTCGGAGCGGCGCTACCGCAGGGCTCCGCGCTAGTCTCCTTGCTCAATCGGGCATTGGAAGAAAATGTACCCGTCCGCGAACGCGAGGTTGAGATTTCCCTTTTCGGCCTACCGTCGTTCGAGGCAGACGGGGCGGCAGTGCCCTTGGGAGACGGGTCGGTCCTCCTGACCTTACATGTAAAAGGCGGCCATCTTGCAGCTGAGCGGGGCGGTGCAGAGGCCGCGGGTTTGAGAACCATTGTCGGCCTCGGTCGCATGCTGGCGCACGAGATCAAGAATCCCTTGGCCGGAATCCGGGGGGCTGCCCAACTGCTGAAGGCTGGCGCACGTTCAGAGGACACGCCCTTGGCCCAATTGATCGTCGATGAGACCGATCGTGTGCGGCGCCTCGTAGATCGCATGGAGGCATTTTCTGACGACGCGCTTCCAGACTGCAAGCCTATCAATATTCACCAGGTGCTCGACCGCGTCCGGGCTTTGGCGGCCAATGGGGTTGCCGATGGGCTGGTTCTGCGGGAGCGTTATGATCCCTCCCTGCCGCTGACCCCTGGGGATGAGGACCAACTCATTCAGGTCTTCCTAAATCTTGTGAAGAATGCCGCCGAGGCCGCACACTCCAGAGGCGACAATCGCGGTGAGATCATTATCCAGACCGCCTTCCGTCATGGAGTTCGGGTGCGAGCTGCCCAGGGCCAAAATCTGCGCGGGGCACCTCTGGAAATTCGCATTCAAGACAATGGACCAGGGGTGCCTGCACACCTGCGCGAGAGCCTGTTCCAGCCTTTTGTAACCACCAAGGCCAATGGCGCCGGCCTTGGGCTTGCCTTGGTTTCTAAGCTGGTGTCCGCCCATGGCGGTCTGATCGACTTTGACTCCGAGCCAGGTCGCACGACATTCCGCGTGCTGCTGCCAATTGTTACGGATGAGGACACCCTGGCATGAGCACGAACAACGCCAACAAGAAGATACTTATCGCCGACGATGATGGCTCGATCCGTCTTGTCCTAAGTCAGGCCTTTACGCGGCTAGGATACCAAGTGCGCGCGACGGGCAATGCGACAACCTTGCTTAAATGGGTCTCAGAAGGCGAGGGGGATCTCGTCATTACCGACGTTATGATGCCCGATGAAAATGTCTTCGATGTGCTGCCGCGCATCCGCAAAGAGCGTCCTAAGCTGCCCGTAATTGTGATGAGCGCCCAAAACACCCTTCTGACCGCAGTGAGCGCTGCCGAAGTCGGGGCCTTTGACTATATCGCAAAGCCCTTTGACTTGGATGACATGACCTCTGTGGCCCGCCGGGCCCTGTCCCGGCCAGCTGATAGCGAGGCGTCCAAGGCTCAAGCACGCGCCGTACGGGACGAACGCCTACCGCTGATCGGGCGGTCTGGTCCCATGCAGGATGTCTATCGGACCATAGCGCGTCTGGTTGGGGCTGACCTGACGGTTCTGATCACCGGGGAAAGCGGAACGGGTAAGGAATTGGTCGCCCGCGCCTTGCACGACATGGGACGGCGAAAGGATGGCAAATTCGTTGTTATCAATTTGGCTGCGGTCCCACGGGAGCGTGTTGAGGTTGAACTCTTTGGGCGTGAGGACGGGGACTACGGCAAACTCGTCGAGGCCGACGGTGGAACCCTGTTCTTAGATGAAATCGGCGACATGCCTTTGGATGCGCAGACCCGCTTGCTGCGGGTCATTGATGGCACTGAAGCGGCCATCAACCCCAAGACGGGACGCAGGCCAAATGCTCGAATTATCGCTGCGACCAATCGCGATCTCCGCGGGTTGATCCAGCAGGGTCTGTTTCGGGAAGACCTCTTTTTCCGTCTGAATGTGGCCCCCCTACGCCTGCCGCCCTTGCGAGATCGCACAGAAGATATCCCGGATCTCGCGCGCGCGTTTCTACTCAGAGCAAACCGTGAGGGTTTGCCCTCTAAAACGATCGATAGCAGTGCCCTTGATCGGCTTAAAACGCACGCTTGGCCGGGCAATGTTCGAGAGTTGGAAAATCTCATTCGCCGGGTTTGTGCCCTTTATGGCGAAGACCTAATTACAGCGCGGATCGTCGATAAGGAATTGGCAGATCATCAGGCACCTATCATCGGGCAGGAAGGGCCGGTCTCTCTCGCCCAATTGGTGGAGCGCCATTTGGCTAGCTATTTTGCTGAGCAACTCGATGGGATCCCGCCTGTGGGGCTCTATGATCGCGTCCTAGAGGAAATTGAGCGCCCCTTGATCCACCTTACCTTGGCGGCCACGCGGGGTAACCAAGTGCGTGCGGCCGAAATTCTGGGACTGAACCGAAATACCCTTAGAAAAAAGATCCAGGATCTGGGGGTGGAGATGAGATCTGGGCGCCGCTAATAAGTGCCCCATCTGCCACATCGGTGTTGAATTCAGGGTACAGGTGAGACTATCTTGCCACGCTGATGACCATTGCCGCACATCCGATTGAGGCGAATATCTCCAAGGCCGCCCGGATATGGCGTCTTGTGCAGTCCCGCTACGCCCTTGTCGGTGCCTATGTCCTGGCGCTGCTTTTAACCGCTATCGCCATCCTATTGGCAGCCTCTCCTCCGGAAACCGGCCCCTTAGCGCCGGCGAGCCGGAATATTCTGATCATACTTGGTTTCAACCTCGTCTTGATCTTCTTCCTAGCGGCAGCGGTCGGCATCCGGTTGCTAGAGCTCTTGGATGCGCAATCTAGTGACGCCGGCGCGCGGCTGCATTTGCGATTTGTCACCACCTTTGCCTTCGCCGCCATGGCACCAGCCCTCGTAGTGTTTTTCTTTTCAGGCGTATTGGTGAATCGTGGTGTTGACGACTGGTTCTCGACCCGCGTTCAGACTGTTGTCGAAAACTCGGCGACCGTTTTTCGATCCTATATGGAAGAGCAAAAGCGTTATGTGAGTGATCACGTTGCGCTGATGTCTGACGATCTCAATCGTGCGTCTGGGGCGCTTCAGACAAGCCCCGTGACCTTCAGCCATTTCCTTGCGCAACAGGCTGCCGATCAGGGGTTTCAGGCGGCCTATCTCATTGATCGCCAGGGCCGTATTCTAGCGCGCGCGGAAATCGGTAAGGCACCGGCTTTCGCCATTCCGCCAGAGTCTGGATTCAAGGCCGCTGATGAAGGAGACATTTTCGTCTCATCGGACCTCAGTCGCAGCCTCTACAGGCTAAAGTCATACTCCGATGCCTATCTGTACCTGTCGCGTCCGATCGAGAATGGCATTGTTGATAATCTAACTGAGGCGGAAGCTTCTCTCGGGTCATATCGGGAGGCGGCGCAAAGTCGTCAGCGCATCCAAACTGTGTTCGCGCTTTCATATGCTGAAACGGCGCTGCTGGTTTTGGTTGGTGCAGTCTGGCTCGGCATGGCCGCTGCAAATGCGATTTCTGGGCCTGTCAGTCGATTGGTTCAGGCCGCCGGCAAGGTTGCTGGAGGTGACCTTTCAGCCAGGGTTGATGCGGAGAATGACCCAGAGGAAATCGCCGTCCTGTCTCACGCTTTCAACAATATGACACGTGACCTGCAACAACAGCAGCATGCCCTGACCTTGGCCAGCGACGAAGCCCAGCAGCGTAGCCGTTTCATCGAGACCGTCCTTTCTGAAGTCTCGGCAGGAGTCCTGGCCACCGATGCTCAGGGACGGATATCGGCGGCTAATCGTCAGGCGGTCTCTCTCCTTGATCTTCCAGGGGACCGGGGACATGGCCTCAACCTCGAAATGGTCGCACCAGAATTGGTTTCGATTGCTCGTGATGCCGGTCTGGCCGGAAGCGCCGAGTGCGAGGTGGATGTGTCTCGGACAAAGGAAACGCGGCGCTTGCGTGTTCGCGCCAGTCGTAGCGAGGAAGGTCTCGTCCTGACTTTCGACGACATCACCCGCTTGGTCTCAGCCCAACGCAATGCAGCGTGGCGCGATGTGGCTCGCAGGATCGCACACGAAATCAAGAATCCCCTGACCCCAATCCAGCTCTCGGCTGAACGTATCCGGCGCAAATTCCGAAGCGGGATCCAGCCGAGCGATCTGGAGACCTTTGATCGCTGTACTGAAACCATCGTGCGACAGGTCGGCGACATTGGTCGCATGGTTGATGAGTTCTCTTCCTTTGCCAGAATGCCGACACCCACATTTGCGCTGTATTATGTGGAAGAGCTGGTGAGAGAGGCGGTCTTTGCGCAGAGGGTTGCCAACCCCGATATTGATATCACCCTGGCTGAACCCCTGGGGTCGGTTGAGGTGCGTGCCGATGGCCGTATGATTGCGCAGGCCCTGACCAATGTCCTGAAAAATGCCGTGGAAGCGGTACTTGCACGATTGGCTCGTACACCCGAACCACAGGGTCGGATTACGGTCGTAATCACTGAAACACCAACATCTGTGATGATTGCCATCGAGGATAACGGCCTTGGCTTACCGGCCAAGGATCGGGACCGGCTTACCGAGCCCTATGTCACCACAAGAGACAAGGGGACCGGGCTAGGCCTCGCGATCGTCAAGCGCATACTCGAAGATCATGGCGGAGAGCTCGTCCTCACGGATTCCACACTGGGTGTCGGTGCAAGGGCCATTTTGTCATTACCCATCACCCCTGGAGATCCGAGTGAAAGCTCGGACGCTTCCAAAACCGTAGAGGTCACCCATGGCGGCTGATGTCCTGGTCGTCGACGACGAAGCCGATATTCGAGATCTCGTTGCCGGGATTTTGTCGGACGAAGGCTATGACGTCCGTACGGCAAATGACTCTGAGACTGCTCTAGCGGCCATTCGTGCGCGCAAGCCCGCCATACTTGTGCTCGACATTTGGATGCAAGGGGGCGGCATGGATGGTCTCGAATTGTTAGATCTTGTCCGCACCCTCGATGTCGACCTGCCGGTGATCATGATTTCTGGGCATGGGAATATCGAGACGGCTGTCAGCGCCATTAAGCGCGGGGCCTACGAATTTCTCGAGAAACCCTTCAAATCAGATCGCCTTCTGTTGGCTGTGGAACGGGCCCTAGAGTCCTCAACGCTGAAGCGTGAGAATCGCCGTCTTAGGGCTCAGACAATTGTCCCCGACGGGTTGATCGGCAAGTCCATGGTGACCCAGCAACTGCGAGGTCTGATTGCCAAGCTCGCCAGTGCGAACAGCCGCGTCCTAATTTCTGGCCCTCCAGGGGCCGGGAAGGAAACAATCGCCCGTTTGATCCACGGTGCCAGTCCCCGCGGGAAGAGCGAGTTTCTCGTTATAAGTGCCGCCGGCATGACCCCAGAGCGGGTGGACGTCGAATTGTTCGGCCAGGAGGGCGAGGGCGGACGTCCAGCTAAAATCGGAGTCTTTGAGCGGGCGCATGGGGGCACGCTTTACCTGGACGAGGTCGCGGACATGCCCCGTGAGACCCAGAGCCGTATTCTCCGGGTTCTTGTCGAACAAAGGTTTCGTCGCGTTGGCGGGTCAACAGATGTGCAGGTCGACGTTCGCGTGGTGTCATCGACCTGTCGAGATCTCAGAGATGAGATCGCCTCTGGCCGGTTCAGGGAAGATCTATTCCATCGTCTCAATGTGGTGCCAATTTCGGTCCCGGGTCTTGCAGAGCGCCGGGAGGACATCCCAGAACTGGTCGACTTTTTCATCCAGAAAATTTGTGACGCCACAGGCATGACCCGCCGCCGCCTCGCAGACGACGCCCTGGCCGCGCTGCAGGTCCGCCCATGGCCCGGAAACCTAAGCCAGCTTCGAAACAATGTGGAGCGTATGCTGATCCTGGCAGCCGGTGACCCCGCAGACCTGATTAGCGCCGAAATGATGCCCGGGGACGTGTCACCGACAGCGCCTGGTGGTGCCATTGGCGCGGAGCGGATTATCTCTCTGCCGCTGCGCGAGGCACGGGAATTGTTCGAACGGGAATATCTGCACGCCCAAATGCTGCGCTTTTCGGGCAATATTTCTCGGACCGCTGCGTTCATTGGCATGGAGCGATCAGCCCTCCACCGCAAACTCAAATCGCTTGGCCTGACAAGTGGGCGCGGCGGCGATACCGGGGACGAATAAATGGGACGCATTGCCTATCTGAATGGACGTTTCGAGCGCCACGCTGAAGCCTTTGTGCATATCGAAGATCGGGGCTACCAGTTTGCCGACGCCGTCTATGAGGTCTGGGCCTTATTCGACGGCAAGTTGAGTGATCCGGATGGTCACTTCGCCCGATTGGAGCGGAGCCTTTCTGAACTCCAGATCGACATGCCCATGAGCCGAAACGCTCTGACAATTGTCCTGCGCGAAACAGTCCGGCAAAACCGGATCCGCGATGGGCTCCTGTATCTGCAGGTCAGCAGGGGGGTCGCCCCCCGTGATCACGCCTTCCCAACCACACCAACCTCGCCTGCCATTGTGATCACAGCAAAGGCTATCGATCGGGCTACAGCAGAGGCCAAGGCTGCCAAGGGGGTCTCGGTCATTACCGTCCCTGAGAACCGCTGGGGGCGCTGTGATATCAAAACGGTAGGCCTATTGCCTAATGCGATGGCAAAGCAGGCCGCGAAGGAAAAGGGTGCCGCAGAGGCTTGGTTTGTCGATGACCTTGGCTTTGTCACAGAAGGCGCGTCCTCTAACGCCTGGATCGTTACCGCCAATGGCACGGTCAAGACCCGAGACACCAACGCGAATATTCTGCGAGGTGTAACGCGCTACACCCTGCTCGATATTCTTCAGGCTGAGGGAATTTCGATTGATCAGAGTCCCTTTACCCCTGCTGAAGCCCTGGCAGCGAACGAAGCGTTTATTACTGGTGCCGGTGCGCTTGTGCTGCCAGTTGTCGCTCTGGATGGAAAACCAATCGGCAATGGCAAGGTCGGCCCTATGGCGAGCCGACTTAGGTGCCTATATATTGAACAAGCGCGCGCTACAGCGATATAGACGCAAGGGAGCGATTGCGTCTGTCACAATCAAGGCCGTAATTGAACTGGCGTGTGTGGGGCGGTTTTCGTCCTAGAAAACAAAAAGAGGCGGAAAGCCATGTCAAATGACAAGAAACAAAATCTGCAGGACACTTTTCTCAACAGCGTCCGCAAAACCAAAACACCTCTGACAATCTTCTTGGTAAATGGCGTAAAGCTGCAGGGCGTGGTTAGCTGGTTTGATAATTTTTGCGTTTTGCTTCGCAGGGATGGTCAATCGCAGTTGGTCTATAAACACGCGATATCGACCATAATGCCGGCGGCGCCGGTCCAGCTTTATGAACCGTCGGAAGATGAGGACGATTGACCTCTAAATTGATTGACCGCGAGGCTCCTATCCAAGGGGCCGTTGTTGTTCATCCTGATCGGGATCCTCGCGGCGCGAGCCGCAGCGGGGCTGCGCGCCTGGACGAGGCTGTGGGGCTTGCCCTGGCCCTTGATCTGGAAATCCGTGATGCCCTTATCGCGCCCCTGCGTAAGCCGACGCCAGCGACCTTGTTTGGGTCTGGCAAGGTCAAGGAAATCGGCGAGCTCTGCGAAGCGCTTGAGGTCGATGTCGCTATCGTCGACGACGCACTGACGCCGGTCCAGCAGCGCAATTTGGAAAAGGCCTGGGGCGTCAAGGTCATCGACCGTACGGGCCTAATCCTTGAAATCTTTGCCCGTCGGGCGCGCACCAAAGAGGGGCGGCTCCAGGTAGAGCTTGCCCGGCTTTCTTACGAGAAATCTCGCCTTGTGCGAACCTGGACGCACCTAGAGCGCCAGCGGGGCGGCTTTGGCGTCATGGGAGGGCCGGGTGAAACGCAAATCGAAACCGATCGGCGTCTGATCGCGGAGAAAATCGCGAAGTTAAAGCGTGACCTGGTTGAGGTCAGGCGTACCCGCACCCTACAGCGCGCAGCGCGCCAACGCGCGCCTGCACCATCTGTCGCCCTGGTCGGATATACAAACGCTGGGAAGTCGACCCTGTTCAACCGCCTGACCCAGTCTGATGTGGTGGCGCAGGACATGCTTTTCGCGACCCTGGATCCGACCCTGCGGACCTTGAAACTGCCTGATGGCCGCCCGGCTGTGCTGTCAGACACAGTGGGCTTCATCTCCGACCTGCCGCACGAATTGGTCGAAGCCTTCCGCGCCACCCTTGAAGAGGTCAAGGAGGCAGACGTCATCTTACATGTGAGAGACATTTCCAGCGACGAAAGCGATGCCCAGGCACAGGATGTCCGTAAGGTCCTATCCCGACTGGGTGTGGAGATGAGCGAACGCCGGGTGATCGAGGTCTGGAATAAGCTGGATTTGACGGAAGAATCTGATCGGGAAATTCTGAGGGGCGATGCCCTGCGATCTTCGCCCGCAGCGGTTCCAGTCTCTGCTGTTTCGGGTGAGGGCTGTGACACCTTATTGGGTATGATCGCAGATCTCGTGGACGAAGCGTCACCTGTGGGGATCGATATTCCAGCGGGGGAGGGGGCCGCCCTGGCCTGGCTCTATCGGCACGGTAGAATCCTCAGTCGGAGTGACGCCATAAGCGGTGATATCTCCGTCGCCGTGAGTTTAAGCGAACAAGCTCTGGGCCAGTTTGAGCAAGCCTTCCCAAGGCTAGAGCCAAAAGCCCTTTAGGTTGTCTTCTCAGTACGCTTCGCAGCGTTCCAGAGCTCATCCATTTCCCTTAAATTGGATTGCTCGGGTGAACGACCACTTGCGCTGAGAGCCGATTCGATAAACCGAAACCGCCGTTCGAACTTGGCGTTTGACTGCCGAAGTGCATCTTCGGGGTCTATATCAAGGGTGCGCGCGATATTTGCTGCGACAAAGAGGACGTCGCCCAGTTCATCTCTGGCCTTAGCTTTATCGTCGGCAGCGATCTCGACCTTCAGCTCCTCGACCTCCTCATCCAGCTTCATCAGAACCTCGCCAATAGTCGGCCAGACAAATCCAACTGAAGCCGCGCGGCGAGACAATTTTACCGCGCGGGTGAGGGCGGGCATGCCTTGGGGAATATCGTCTAAAAGACCAAGTTTTTGCGCCTTCTCGGCGCGTTCTTTTGCCTTGATCTGATCCCAAGCAAGGACTTGCTCCGCACTTGACCTCGGACCTTCTGTTCCAAAGATGTGGGGATGGCGCCGGATCATTTTCGAGCAGATTGCTTCAACCACATCGTCAAATTTGAACTGGTTCGCCTCTTCGGCCATGCGCGCGTGGAAGACGACCTGGAAAAGCAGATCGCCAAGCTCATCCTTTAGATCCTTAAGGTCCTGACGTTGGATAGCGTCTGCAACTTCATAGGCTTCTTCAATGGTGTATGGGGCAATCGTCTCAAAGGATTGCTCCAGATCCCAGGCGCAGCCGCTATCCTTGTCCCTTAGCCGCGCCATAATCGACAGCAAGCGCGAGATTGGGTCGGTGATCGGCTGAGTCGGGCTATCCATTTCGGCAATCAAACCTGTCGGCGGTGAAGAGACAAGTCTGCAGATATATACCCGCGCTCGTCTTGCCTTCTATCCGGATCATCTCAACGTCAGCCCGAACTAGAGTGTTCCAAACAAAGGCACGATTGACGTCGCTGCGCCTTCAACGCCAGATAGGTGAAAGCAATATCGCTATTTGGAGTTCGAGCTATGACCGCAATTTACGATTTTTCAGTTCGAACAGCCGACGGGTCAGTAGCTCCATTGAGGGCTTACGAGGGTCAAGTGGTTCTGATTGTAAATACCGCCTCAAAATGCGGGTTCACGCCACAATATGATGGGCTTGAAGCTCTATATCGCGAATTTAGAGGTGAGGGATTGGCGGTCCTTGGCTTCCCCTGCAACCAGTTCGGAGCTCAAGAGCCGAGCGATGCAAAGGAAATCGCCAATTTTTGCTCTCTGACCTATGATGTGACGTTTCCAATCTTGGCGAAAATTGATGTCAATGGTGCCAAGGCAGACCCTCTATTTTCCTACCTCAAGAGCCAGAAGGGCGGATTGCTTGGTAATTCCATCAAGTGGAATTTCACGAAATTCCTGATTGGCCGGAGTGGAAACGTCATTGGCCGCTATGCCCCAACTGTGACGCCAGGGGCTCTGAAATCGGATATCAGCCGCGCACTTGCAAGGGCCGACTAGGCCCGCAATCCCAGGGTGGCGAGCAGACCAACGAGATATCTTCGCGCGTCGTCCTCTTTCGCTCCGTTGGGATTGGAAATCGTCCTTGCGATCAGGGCTCCAAAAACCATGTCGTAGATGAGGTCTGTGGGGACACTCTTTTCGACAAGCTCTTCCATAATGGCCGCCTGCATCAGGCGTCCAAAAGCCAACTTTTGCCGCCGCTCAATGGTTTCGTGAAAAAGGAAGTTGAGGTCAGATTGCCCGCCTGAGCTGGCGAGGAGTTCGCCTGTCAAACGCCGAAAGAAGGGCGACATCACAAGTCTGGGCATATGCAAGATGAACCACCCCAGACGGTTCTGAAAATCCATGCTGTGCCAATCCGGCAGTTGCTCTTGGGTGGTACGGGCGTGGAAATCGATGGCAGCTGCTAGCAGCTGAGGGCGAGAGACCCATCGTCGATAGATTGCGGATCGACTGACTCCTGACCTTTGGGCGATTTGTTCATAGCTGACGTTTTCAAGACCACCTTCGATGAAAAGATCAAGGGCACCTGAGAGAATAGCGCTGTCGACAGTGCCATCCCTCGGCCGACCGCGCTTGGATTTCTCAGACATGATCGAGGCCTCGAGGCACGAATTGGCTGAAAGTGAAGGTTTATTAGGCTAGCTTGACCATCAGCCGCTCAGAGGAGGGGCGTCTGTTCCGGCATTTCGAAATCCCGGTCCAAGACCCGTGCGGCGGATGCTTAAGCTCGGGCATGTCCAGTCTTGAGATGAAGGCTACCAGAGTGGAATCGGTTTTGGAGCAGTAGATGGGATATGTGATTTCCACTGCTTTAAGCGAACCAACTCGTCACTGCCAAAATCAGTGTCAAATTCAATCGTGCTATCTCGTTGATCCACTATTCGAGTCAGGAGTGGATACGAGACATCCAGCAGATCCTCAGTCTTGGCGAGGTCATATTCGGTCATGCAGGTTACATAGCGCAGAAATGTTTGCGCCTCTTTTACCAGGCGCGGATCGTTAAAGGTGATCCCCAGGTCGAGCAGATTTTCCGATTGGACACGCATGGCGCGGACCGCCTGAGAAGGATCGTGATCCTTCAAGGCTATGGCCAATTCTACAATCTTTAGAGACTGCTGCAGCTTAGACTCATCAGACAGACCGCCATCGTCCAACCGCTTCTTTGTACCTGAAAAGGACCCTGAATTGAACCGTCGGCGATCGGGTCCAACATACCGCATACCTTCAACCCAGTCTCGAGACTTAAGCGTGACGGTCGACAGTCTGTTGGCGAGGTCGACAGGCTTAAAGGGCCGGACAATGAACTCGTGAACGCCAGCATCCCGTGAGGCGTAAATCGCCTCAGCCGTTGCTCTCGAGGTACACACCAAAATCGGCGCATGCCGACACGCCAAATAGCTACGCCGAATGCTCCGGACAAGTTGCAAATTTTCATCGGGGGTGCTGCCCAGATCGATCAGGAACAGCTGCGGGTTAAAGTCCCGCGCAAGCTCAAAAGCTTGCTCAGATGTCCGGACACAATGAATCTTGCCAGTGGTGAATTGGCGCATCCCGTCACGCAATATACGGACGCTTCCCGGGCTGGAGTCGAGGATGAGCACCCGCTGAAGATGGGGCGACAGAACCTCTATAAGCTTTGCCTTGGTGCGCAATGGTGTCAATCAGCAGCTAGACCTACACGTTCGTAAGATAAAATGGTGAATAGGGTCTTGAAGCTCGCAGCGATATCGTGGGCAAATAAAACACCCTGGCCCTCGATCGAGCAGGTTGGGATAGTCTCAGCTATTGAGGGTTTGGGAATGCCGACCCGGTAATTTCAGGATATCAAATCATAGCACTTGCTCGAGACACGCGGTAATCGAAGCGCGATGAGAAACCATCGTCCGACCTGGGGCGCAAAGCTGGAGATCCATATGAAGCCGTCCCGCATGGCAGCCCTTGCCACCGCGAGCATCACCCTTTCGCTTTACATGGCCCTTGCACCCGCAGCAGCCGCTGGAAGCCCGGTTGCGGACCGGCAGGCGGCTATGAAGCTTATAGCCCAGTCCATGAAGGCAGCTTTTGGTTACGCATCTGGCCAAACGCCCTTCGACGCAGCCAAGGTGAAATCCACCCTTGATCAGGTCGCTTCGTCCTCCAACACGCTTCATAAGCTGTTTCCAGCTGGCAGTGGCACTGACCCAAAGTCAGCCGCAGATCCAAAGGTTTGGGCCAACAAGGCTGACTTCGACAAACGTCTGACTGAAATGTCGACCCTGGCGGTCGCCGCTAGCAAGACCACGTCTCCTCAGGCTCTCAAGCCAGCATTGAGCGCGCTAGGTGCCAACTGCAAGGCCTGCCACGACATTTATCGCATGAAGGCACCGACCTAGGTTGGTCGACAACAGAGGGTGACGCTCGCATGTCCCGTTTCATCCTGGCGACCTTCGCCTCGATCCTTATCGCGGTCGCCATCGGCGTCGCGTTCCTTATCGCACCCCACAGGCTCCCAGCATCGGTTTTAACGGCAGACTATAAACCCAACCTCGCCAAGGGTGAGACCCTGTTCATTGCCGGAAACTGCTCAGCCTGCCACACCGCGCCAGGAGAAACCAACCGCAAGAAACTGGCCGGTGGCGTGAAGCTGAACTCGTCCTTTGGACGCTTTGTCACACCCAATATCTCGCCCGACGTAAAGGATGGGGTAGGGGGCTGGACTGACCTTCAGTTCGTCAATGCGATGAAGCGCGGTGTCGGCAGGCACGGTGAGCACCTTTATCCGTCATTTCCCTATGGGGCTTACAGCCTGCTGAGCACGGCAGATGTCCGCGACCTCTTCGCCTACATCAAGACCCTCCCTGCTGTGGCGGGTGCGAGACCGCCTCACCAGTTGAAATTCCCCTTCAATCTCCGGCCCGCCGTCGGTGTCTGGAAGGCGCTGTACTTTAAGCCGGTGGAGTTCTTGCCAGACCCCAAGCAGTCAGCGGAATGGAACCGCGGTGCCTATCTGGCCGAAGGTCCCGCCCATTGTGCTGAGTGCCATACCCCCCGTGGCGCGCTCGGCGGCGTCGTCGCGACAAGTCGCTATGCGGGCGCGCCAAATCTTGAGGCAGGTGGTCGTTACGCCTCCAACATCACACCAGACGAAGACGGGTTGGGCGACTGGACCGCTCAAGATATTGCCGACTTCCTGAAATCGGGTACCGACAAGTGTTTCAATGAGCCAACTGGCATGCGCGATGTGGTCGCCTCGACGTCTAATCTGAGCGAGGCTGATCTCTCGGCAATCGGCACTTATATCCATGCCCTCCCAGCCCGTCCCGGTGGTGCTGGGCATAAGACCTGCTGAGTTTGCCAATCAGCTGAAACCGGCGGGCAGGGGGTAATGATTTGTGGCCGGTCCTCGCCGAGGTTTGAACTTTGCATTTAGCAAAACCTCAGGAAGATTAGGCCGTTGATATTGCCCTTGACCACATGAACGCCCAAAAGGCCTCGTAAATCCACCGTTCAGGTTGATGGTCTCTGGTGGCCTTCAGCTCCTTCACGCCGCGGGAATATCCAATGCGCCTAACCCTGTTGCTTACCCTCGCCATTGCCATGGCGATCTCTTCCCAATCACGGGCTCAGGACACTCTACCAGAGGGGCCAGGCAAGACGGGCCTCCAGGAGTCCTGCACCCAGTGTCACGATCTTGGGACGGCGATCGCTCAGAAGCGGACCCACGATGAATGGGTGGAAATCCTGGATCGCATGGTTGGATATGGTCTGACCCTGAGCGATCCCAAGCGGGCAGAGATCCAGGACTATCTCACCGCCAATCTGAGCTCGAAACCAGCCCAGCCGGTTACAGGCGGCACCACGCCCCCCCCCAGCAAGCCCTAATTCTTGCTCGGGAGTGATGGCCGCAAGAGGAGCGTCAATCCGTGTCCGCTTCTATTGCGAGTCAAATGCATATCTCGCCTAAGGAATATTATCGGAAATCTTAGAAGCGCAAGTCCAGGAACGCTATGTCTGAGATCGCCAGTGCCATCCCCATGATTTCCGATCACTGGTCAGCCAGATCAATCCGCCAAAAACGAGCGCTGTCCCCATCACAGCCCACATAG
>CAITHQ010000159.1 GCA_903892305.1 uncultured Alphaproteobacteria bacterium | reverse complement strand
GTCGATGAAGACGATGTCGGGCTCATCATGCGCATTGATGGCGGCTTGCAGTTCGGACAGGCAGGCAAAGCCGGACGTTAACGGAACACAGGTCACACCCATCGCGGTCAGGATTTCGACCATGATCTGACGGGCACGGTCGTGATCGTCGACGACAAAGGCCTTGATGGTCGAAAGATCCAGTTGAATGGCCGATTGCTGGATTTCCTGACTGTGCTTCAGTCTCGCGCTGAACCAGAACTTCGAGCCCTGTCCCAGTTGACTGGACAGGCCCACCTTGCCCCCCATCAACTCCGCAAGGCTCTTACTGATCACCAGACCCAGACCCGTGCCGCCATATTTGCGGGTGGTGGAGGTGTCGGCCTGTTGGAAGCTTTGGAACAGCTTCTTTTGCTGCTCTGGACTAATGCCAATGCCGGTGTCGCTGACGGTGAACTTCAGCTGGATATCGTCAGGACCCTCATCCTCCATCTCGACATGGACACCGACCTCGCCGTGGTCGCTGAACTTGATCGCATTGCTGACAAAGTTGATCAGGATTTGGCTGAGCCTGAACGGATCACCCCTAAGATTTTTCGGAACCTTCGGATCGATCTTGAACGTGAATTCGATGTTCTTGCGCTCGAGGTTCTCGGCGTTGATGGTGATCAGGTTGTGAATGATATTTTCAATCTGGAATTCGACCTCTTCGATGGTCATCTTTCCAGATTCAATTTTGGAGAAGTCCAAAATGTCTTCAATGAGCATCATCAGATGCTGCGAGGACTGTTGGATCCGCTCGATATAGCCCCGCTGCTTTTGCGATAGGTCCGTACTGAGCGCCAGATGGGTCATGCCCACGATCGCATTCATCGGCGTGCGAATTTCGTGGCTCATATTGGCCAAGAAGTCGGCCTTCATTTGGGCGGCGGACACCGCCTCGGCCGTCGCGTCGCGCAGTTCGTCGTTGATCTCATGAATGTCGCGGAAGAGTTCTTCGCGGGTCTTTTCTGTGAGTATGGATCGAAACCGCTCGATTTGACTCTCGGTCGGGGGCACTACCGGAACCAGATATTCCCGCACGGCGCGGTAGGGTTGCTTGGCGGGTTGAGCGCGTGGAGCGGGGTTGGTGTCCTCGTCGGTATTTTTGACGTAATATTCGATTTCGATGAGGGGGTGGCCCCTACGGATGTTCAGCGAGATGCTGGCACGGGCTCGATCGCCATAGTTTGCCAAGAGTTTGGCGAGCTCGGAAAATTCTCCAGCAATCTGGGCCGAAAGCACGGCGTCCTTACTCAGCGCCATCGCGAAATCATAGATCTTGCGGCGGCCGGAATAGACCGTGTCCGGATTGCTGATCTTTAGGTTGGCAAGCTGCATTAGGCGAACCACTTCAAAATGGCACATCCCGCATCATCATGGTCCCGCCCCAAGGTCGTTACCAGGCGATGGGCAAGGGGCTGGGCGGCTTCGTGGATGTGGCGTTGAAGGAACTGAGGTGTCGACGTTTCTGGTAAGCCGTCAGTCCAAAGACAGATCACATCGCCGGGCTCAAGGAATTCAGTCTGCTCACGCAGGGTCGGTAGGCGTAGGCCAAGGACACCGTCCTTTGAAATGCCGTGCCATTTTTTCCCTTTGATCCGACTTGCGCCGGTGTTTCCTACCGCCAAATAACTAAAGCTGTTGGAGTGTTTATCTATTTTCAGGATTCCGATGGCAGCTCCAGCTGTACCCTGCAGCGTCGTGTGAAGCAGGGTCATGAGCGGCATTGGCGGCAAGGTGCTGTTGGATTCGATTACGGCTTGAATGGCTTTGGCGCTAGCAT
>CAITHQ010000158.1 GCA_903892305.1 uncultured Alphaproteobacteria bacterium | reverse complement strand
GGAAAGGGTTTCAGGTCGCCAGCCGTCACATGGGACACCACGGTCTGGAAGGTTGCCGCCGGTTCTCCCGACAAATGGTGCAAAACGATCAGCAGGCGGGCGTCATCTTCGCCCATCTCAACGACCGACCCCTGGGCGGTCAGAGACATGCCGGCCCGGGCCTCGCGCAGGAACCGCATGTGTTGTTCGCGGACCACAAGGGTCGCCCCAGCCTCAGCGGTGAAAGCCTCTGGCATGCCTAAGACCCGCGCAAGGCCGCCTAGGGCCTCGAGAGACTTCGCCACCCAAAAGCGGACGTTCAGATGGCCCATCTCGTCGCTTTCCCAGGTATTGGCACCTCCGCTCCAAACCTCTACCGCCTCGCCCATCTGCCACGCCTCCAAAGTCCTGCTGCACGGGGTGTAACCAACAAGCGCGCTCGCGCGAAGCTGATAAGCGTTAAAGTGGTTGTCCTTACCAACTTGCTGGTAGAGGCTGGCGATTGTGCGCCATTTACGATTAGGGGGACGCAATGCCAGATCCAAGGCCGGTCACGAAAGTCCTAACCTATCGCCACACCCTGGTGGTGCGGATCAGCCATTGGCTCAATGTCCTGGCGATCTGCCTACTCTTGATGAGCGGCCTGCAGATATTTAACGCCCATCCGGCGCTCTACTGGGGCCAGAAGGCGACCTTTGCGGAGCCTTGGCTGCACATGGGCGCGGTCAATCAGGGGGATACCACAATTGGAGTCACCAAGATCGGCGACCTGTCCTTAGAGACCACCGGCCTGTTTGGCTATTCCGGCAAGGTCGGATCGCAGGAACCGCGGGGTTTTCCAGCATGGGCGACTATTCCCAGCTATCGCGCCCTGGTGGACGGTCGCCATTGGCACTTTTTCTTTGCCTGGCTGTTTGTCTTGAATGGCGTCTTCTATGTGGTTGCCAACCTGTTCAATGGGCACATCAAACGCGATCTGCTGCCCACCAAGGATCAGCTCACCCGCAAGCACATTTGGCATGAGATCATCGACCATGCCCGACTGCGCTTCCCCAAGGGGGAGGAAGCCCGCCGCTATAATGTCATTCAGAAGTTCACCTATCTGGCCGTGATCTTCGGCCTTCTGCCTCTGATGATCCTCACGGGCCTAACCATGTCGCCGGCGGTGAATGCCAGCCAGCCCTGGCTTGTGGCGCTGTTTGGCGGTCGCCAGTCGGCCCGCAGCCTGCATTTCATCTGCGCCAATCTGATCGTCCTGTTTGTCCTGGTCCACGTCGCCCTGGTGATGGTGGTCGGGCTCTTCAACAGCATGCGGTCCATGATCACCGGCCGTTACGTCCTGTACGTCGAAGGAGACGCCCAATGACTGACCTCCTGCACCGCCGCGGCTGGATCAAGGGCGTCGGGGCCAGCTTGACTGGCCTCTGGCTTGCTGCCTGCGACAGGGTCAACGACAACCCCAAGGTCCAGGAAACCCTGCTCAGGGCAGAGGGCTTGAACCGAAAGCTTCATCGCGCCCTGATCGACCGCAAGGCCCTCGCCAAGGAATTCACCCCGGCGGACATCTCCAAAGACTTCAAAGCAAATGGCTCCATCAGCCCAGGGGACGAGGACTATCGCGCCCATCTCAAAGAGGGCTTTGCCAATTATAAGCTCAAGATCGATGGCTTGGTTGATCATCCGATGGAGCTGACCCTGGCTGAAATCCGCGCTCTGCCAGCCCGCACTCAGATCACCCGTCACGACTGCGTTGAGGGCTGGTCCTCCATTGGCAAGTGGACAGGTGCCCGGCTTGGCCCCCTGCTCGATAAGGTCGGCCTAAAGGGTGAGGCCCGCTATTTGGTCTTCCATTGCTTTGACAGCCTGGAAGAAACCCTCGACGGCTCTGGCCAGTATTACGAGAGCATCGACCTGGTCGATGGCTATCATCCCCAGACCATACTGGCCTATCAGATGAATGGGGCCACGCTGCCCGTCGCCCACGGTGCGCCCCTGCGCCTGCGAGTCGAGCGGCAGCTCGGCTATAAGCATGCCAAGTACATTTCCCGGATCGAGGTCGTGTCCGACTTCAAGGATATGGGCCGGGGCCGCGGTGGCTATTGGGAAGACCGTGGCTATGAATGGTATGCGGGGATCTAACCTACCACCGGTCACACCGGCGAAGGCCGGTGTCCAGATACATCTCCGGTGCTCGTGTCTTAGGATCCCGAAAGAAGTCTGCGCTTTATGACCTGGACCCCGTCCTTCGACGGGGTGACCGGGTGGGTAAGGGATGCGGCGGGAATTCAGTTCTTGAATTCGAGCTTGCTGGGCGCGCGGGCCAGAACCACGGCGACCGCACCCTTGGCAAGCTTTGGGTCGTAAATGGGGACGCCATTCGATAAGCGCAGGGGGGTTTCCTTGCCATCGGCAAAGCGAAGGGTTCCCGACCCGGCGCCCACGAAGCCAACCCCTTGCAGCTTGGGCACAGCAAAACTCATCGGCCCGGCAATACTTGAAACCCCGCGGTTGGCCTGGGCGATGGCCAGGTCCAAATCCTTGGCCGAAAGGTCTTGGGTCAGGGGAAGCAGGGGCACAATTGAAAGATTAATGCCCATCTTGGCCGTCGCAGGAACATCAACTTCAAGTTTCGCTGTCTGCAGTTGGGCCAGGGTCGGCAAGACCTTTGGCCGCCCATCTGGACCAAGAACCAGGGGCGTTCGGCGTCCATCGGCCTCCAGGATCACGGCCTTAAGACCTGGCGCCGGTTTGTCGTCCACCATTAAGGCATAAACCGGTCCGAACCGGTTCCGCTCTGCCGCGGGCAGGGCCAGATACTTATCCAGAAAGACGAACACCTTGCTTAAGGGTACAGGCGGCTTGGTTCCCGCCATGGCCAGCTGGGGCACAGCCGCCAGGGCCAGACCCAGCAAGAGGCGACGACGATCCATGATGCGCTCCAAGGTGTTTTAGAAGACCCTAACCCCTAGGGCGCGAGTGTGGCGCTAATTCGGCGTCAGAGAAGCGCCTCAAAGGCATCAACCCGCCGCTCCAGCTGCTTCATCCCCGCTGCCCAGAAGGCCTTTTCCCGTGGGTTGAGGCCGAAGGGCTTTAGGGCCTCTACATAGGTCTTGGTGCCGCCGGCGGCCAATAGGTCTTCATACAGGGGGGCGAAGGCCTCTGGGTTGTCCCGCCGGGCTTCCATCAGGCCGCGCACCAATAGGTCACCGAAGGCATAGGCATAAACATAGAAAGGGGCGTGGGCGAAGTGGGTGACATAGGCCCAATAGTGCTCATAGCCAGGGTTCAGCTTAACCGCCGGGCCAAGGCTTTCTGCCATGATCTCCATCCACAGGGCGCTGATGTCGGCCGGTGCCAGTTCGCCCTCCATCCGGGCGGCGTGGAAGCGGCTCTCGAAGCGGTGAAAGGCGATCTGCCGGACCACGGTATTGAGGCCATCCTCGATCTGACCGGCCAGCAGGCCCAGACGTTCAGCCTTGGTGGCACCGGCCAGCAGACGTTCAAACACCAGGCCTTCACCAAAGATCGAGGCGGTTTCGGCCAGGGTCAGGGGGGTGTCGGCCAGCAGGGTGCCTAGGGGCGCGCATAGGGTCTGGTGCACCGCATGGCCCAGTTCGTGGGCCAGGGTCAGGACATCGCGCCGCTCACCCATATAGTTCATGAAGACATAAGGGTGGCGCTGAGAGGTAACCGGATGGGAATAGGCTCCGGACTGCTTGCCAGACCTTGGCAGGGCATCAATCCAGGGATTGGCGAAGAAGGTCTTGGCGGTGTCGGCGAATTTCGGGGCTAGGTCTGAAAAGCTGTCCAGCACCATGCTCTGGGCCTGGGCCCAGCTATAGGTCCGGGGCTGGCCAGTTTCCAGCGGCGCATTACGGTCCCAATAGTCCAAAGTCTTGCGGCCCATGATCTTGGCCTTCAGCCGATAATAGCGGTGGCTGACGCTAGGATAGGCCTCGACGACCGCGGCCTCCAGGGCCTCAACGGCATCGGCATCCACCTCATTGGCCAGGTGCCGGGAGGCGGCAGGATTGGCATAGCGCCGCCAGCGATCCTCCACCTGCTTTTCGAAGGCCAGGGTGTTGAGGGACAGGGCCAGGACCGAGGTCCGGGCTTCCAAGGCCTTGGCCAAGCCTTGGGCGGCCTGCTTGCGTCGCTCGGCGCTGGGGTCTGACAGGCGGTTTAGGGCCTCAGGCAGGGTCAGATCTTCGCGACCGACTTTAGCGGTCAGCTTGGCCAGGGTCTCATCAAACAGCCGGGTCCAGTTGGCGACACCAGGACCGCGGTCGACCAGCAGGCGCTCAAGATCTGGGGACAGTTCGTGGGGCCGGGACAGGCGCACCCTGCGCATCCAGGGCCGCCAGCGGGCGGCGGGTGCATGGGTCTTGAAGGCTTGCTCTAGCTCGTTGTCGTCCAGCTGGTTGAGCTCGAGGGTGAAGAAGAGACTCTCTGCGGCGATCTGAGAGGAACGGGTCCGCAGGTCGCCTTCAAACTTGGCCCAGGCCGCATCGTCCCGCGCCGTGGACGCTGCCAGAGAGGCATAGGCACCGACGCTCCACATGGCATTGGTGGCGCGCTCATAGAGGCTGATCCCGTGGTCGAGCAGTTCGCCCAAATGCAGAGGATCACTGCGCATGGCCAGAAACCGGCCCTTGAGCTTGACCAGCTCATCATTGGCCGCCTTGGCGTCGGCGAGGTCAGCTTCGATCTTGGGATCGTTCCGATCTGTGTAGAGGTCATCTAGGCGCCACTGGGGCAGGTTCTCGAAGGTGGTCGGAGCGTTCATAGGCGCATCTAGCTGACCTCTGAGCGAACCGCCAAGCCGGTGTCGGCTATTTTTTGGACTGGTAGGGGGCTGACGCGCTTTTTGAGATCATGCCGTGCGTCGAGTCAGCGACCCCAGCCAGGACGAACTGTACCGCCATGGCGCAGAGGATCAGCCCCAGAATGCGGACAATCACCGTCAGGCCGATCTTGCCCATCAGCTTGGAGATCAGTGGCGCGGCCCAGAAAGACAGCATGGTCGAAATGGCGATGGCGATAAACACACCTAGGCCGATGAGGGTTCCCATAAGGCCATAGGATTTGGATTCACTGGCATAGATGATCACGGTGGAGATGGCGCCGGGTCCGATCAACAAGGGCATGGTGAAGGGCACGATCATCCGCTCGAATCGCTTGCGGGCACCTGCTGCCCCGTGAAGCTGCACGCCGTCATCGTCGATAGCAAAGGTGGCGGTGAAGTCGTCCCGGGCCATTTCCAGGCCCAGCAGGAACAGGATGATGCCCCCAGCAATGCGGAAGGCCGGCAGGGAAATTCCGAAAAAGGCCAGTAGGCTAAGGCCCGTAAAATAGAAGAAAGTCAGGAATAGCAGGACAACAATCGCCACATAGACCGCGATCAGCCGGGCATCTTTGCTCCGCACGCCCTCGGTCGCCGCCGCAAATAGGGGCACATTCCCGATCGGATCGATCAGGGCGAAGAGGGCGATGAAGAAGTTGACCGCAAAGTTTTCGGGGCTCATGTCTGACCCTTAGCCTAATTTGAAACGGGCGCCGACCTTCTGCTTGGGGGCGTGCGCGCATGTCGGGAGATGTCCATGACCCTGGTCGCTGCAGAAATGCGTCTGAAGGCCGATCCGCGTCTGATCATTCCGCTGGATTTCCCGACGGTCGATGAGGCGCGCAAGGTGGTCGACCTGCTGGGGGACTCGATCAGCTTCTACAAGGTCGGCCTTGAACTGTTTGCTACGGGGGGCATGGACCTGGCCCGGGACCTGAAGGCTCAGGGCAAGCAGGTCTTTCTAGATTGGAAGCTCCACGATATCGGTGCCACCGTCCAGAAGGCGGCAGCTGTCCTGGCCGATACCGGCGGTGATTTTCTGACGGTCCATGGGGAGCCCCAAGTGATGGAGGCCGCCGTCCGCGGTAAGGGGCGTTCCAGCCTTAAGATCCTGGCGGTAACAGTTCTCACCAGCCTATCGGAACAGGACCTGATCGAGATGGGTTTTTCTGAAAGTCCGAGATCCTTGGTGGAGCGGCGGATTCATCAGGCCCTGGCAGCTGGATGTGATGGCGTGATTGCAAGTCCTCACGAGGCAGCCCTGGCGAGGTCTATCGGTGGTAAGGACTTTTTGGTGGTAACGCCGGGGGTTCGCCCCGACTGGTCGGCCAAGAATGATCAGGCCAGGGTGGCGACCCCCGCTGAAGCCCTTGCTGCGGGCGCCTCTCATATTGTTTGTGGACGCCCGATCACCGCAGCCAATGATCCCACGGCTGCGGCCCAGAGGATCATCATGGAAATGGCTGGAGCCTAGCCTAGGTTCGCTAAAGCCCTGGCGGTTTGGCGGGCTGGTCTAGTGACCGCCCCCATGACCGCCGCCGCAGGTATTGCACCCGCCGCCGCCATGGCCGCCTCCGCCATGTCCACCGCCGCCATAGTGCACGGTGACATGAGAGCTGGATGAAGCATAGGCGCTGGCCGAGGCAAAGGCGTTGCTGCTCTGGTTAAGGATCATTCCGCCACCGCCGCCAACATATCCACTATCTGGAATGGGGCCGACCCCACCGTCGCTGTAATTAAAGCCCTGACCCAGGATGACCTCACCGGAGGTGCGGGGCTGGCCATCTTCACAGCCGCAAGGCGACCTCTGGCTGTAACGACAGCGGGGCGTCCCATAGTGTTGCTCTGCGCCGCCATAGCTGCGGACATGGAACTCCCCTCGCGGCCCAGGTCCATAGTTACCTCGCAGATCACAGCCCTGGGGTGGGTCACGGTCGCGGTCATCAATATAGATTTCGATCACCTGTACAGGTGCAGGCTCAGCATAGCGCTCCACATATCGGACAGGCGCTGGGCTGACATAGCGATGAACATGCCGCCGGCTATAGGTTTTCCGCGTCGCGGTGGGGCCGCGTCTGGCCTGGACGGGTCGATAGGCGGGTGCGCTCCTGTAGACGGGGACCTCAACAATGCGTGTTTCGTGACAGCATGGCCCGACGGTTCGATAAGCAGGGGTCGGCTCAGGATAAAGGTCTGGGCCCACATAAGAAGGGCGACCATAGGGCGGCGGGACAGGATAGGCGGCACCGGAACCCTGATGGGCGTAACTGTAGCCGCCTTCGTAGGTGTAATAGTCGTCAGCGCTGCGCACGGGGACCGGGACATATCGGGTTTGACCGGCGGGCGGCGCACAGCAGGACGAAGAGGGCCCGCGCGCGGATGAGGCGTTCCAATAAGGGCCTGGGCCTGCGAGGTCACTGTTCCCCGATGGCGGCATGGATCCAGCGCAGGCGATGGAGGCCAGCAGGGCCGCACAAAGGGCGAGTGAACTGCGCAGATACCAACCCATAGATTCAGCCCCAAAACCGTGGAGTCGACAAACTATGGACAATTTAACCAAGGCGCGAACCTATGCCCCTATTGGGCGAGGCCTGCTCGCGTAATCAGAAGTCTACGGCAATGCCCTTGCGTTCCCAATCGCCGTAGCGGGTGGGCTCAGGTCCCGCTGGTCCGCCGTTTTCGGCGTCGCGCTCAAGCTGGGCGGCGGCGGTACGTCGGGCTTCAGCCTCAGCCAGGGCTCTTTGGGCCGCTGGCGTCAGGGCCTTAGAAGGAATGTACTCATCTCTATCGCGCATGACGCCTCTTTAGCCCAGTTCCTGGGATTTCGCCAGCTTGACCCTTGCATTCGGGGCCCCAAGCGGGCACCCCACCCCCGTGACCGAAACCTTTCAAGACATTGCTGGCCTGCCTGCACGACGGGCCGCCCTCGACCTACTCACCGCCGCCCTCGCGCGCCGGGCTGGAATTGAGGAGGCGACATCTAATCCGGGCTTCGGGGCCCTCTCGCCTCGAGATCGTGGCTTTGCCCACGCCTTAGTTCTGGCCAGTCTGCGCCATCTTGGCCCCATTGATAGGGCGCTGGAAGGCAAGATCAAAAAGCCACCACCCGAGAGGATACTGAACATACTTCGCCTTGGCATGGCCCAGGCCTTTGTCATGGGCGCGCCCGCTTATGCCGCTGTGAGCGCCAGCGTCGACCTGACCGGCGATTCCGGGGCGACCCGGAATTTCAAAGGGCTGGTGAACGCAGTTCTTCGGGGCTTCACCCGCGAGCCGCCAGATTTTACAGACCCCGAGGCCTTTGCGCCGCCTTGGCTGTTTACCCGTTGGCAGGCGGCCTATGGGCGCGAAAATGCCTTGGCTATGGCCAAGGAAATTGCGGCGGAACCCGCCACGGACCTCTCTCCCAAAGACCCGCTGGCGTCCCCCGAAGCGGCCTTGGAGATCGAGGTTCTGGCTGGCGGGACCTGGCGCACGGCCCTGCGTGGCGAGGTCTCGGCCTGGCCAGGATTCACCGAGGGCGCTTGGTGGGTGCAGGATGCCAGCGCGGCTGTACCTGTGCGACTGTTGAACCTGAAGGCTGGCCAGACCGCCCTGGATCTCTGCGCGGCACCTGGCGGCAAGACCCTGCAAATGGCCGCCACCGGCGCGCAGGTGGTATCCGTCGACCGATCCGCGGCCCGGCTAAAGCGGGTTGAGGCTAACCTCGGCCGAATGGGTCTTTCAGCACAGGTGGTCGCCGCGGACGCGACCCAATGGGCCGATAAGCGGCAGTTCGACGCTGTGCTGCTCGATGCACCCTGCAGCGCCACGGGCACATATCGGCGCAATCCCGACGTTCTCTGGGCTGTAAGGCCGGGAGATATCGCCGCCCTTGCCGAGGTCCAGGCCCGCATGCTGCAATCGGCGGCGCAAAGGGTGAAACCCGGCGGGCTTCTGGTCTATTGCGTTTGCTCCCTGGAACCTGAGGAGGGCGAAGCCCAGGTCGCGACTTTCTTAAAGGTCACGCCAAGTATGGTCAGGGACCCGATCACCCTTGGCGAGGGTGGTGCCCCTGAGGCCAGTCTTCTGCCGACTGGGGACTTGCGAATCCTGCCGCACCACCGTTCCGGCGGTATGGATGGTTTTTTCGTCGCACGCTTTCGCAGAACCACGGATTAGAGTTGGCGAGTCGCAAGGCCAGGGTTAAGTCGGTAGCATGACCTCTAGGCCTCCAATCATTTCGCCTTCACTGCTGGCTGCCGATTTTGCGCGGCTTGGCGAAGAAGCACGGGCATTGGAAGTCGCAGGTGCCGACTGGTTGCATATTGATGTCATGGACGGCCATTTCGTGCCCAACATCACCATCGGTCCTGATGTGGTGAAGGCGCTGAAGCCCCATGTCAGTTTGCCCTTCGACGTCCACCTGATGATCGCGCCAGTGGATCCCTATCTTGAGGCCTTCGCGGCCGCGGGGGCGGATATCATCAGCGTCCATCCTGAAAGCGGACCACATCTTAATCGTACGCTGAAGCGCATCCGCGAATTGGGTGCCAAGGCGGGGGTGGTTTTCAATCCTTCGACCTCTCCAAACGTCATCGAATGGATGATGGAGGATGTGGATCTTATCCTGGTCATGTCGATCAACCCTGGATTTGGTGGGCAAAGCTTCATGCTCTCACAGCTCGAGAAAATTCGCCGGCTTCGGCAAATGATAGATTCAACTGGCCGCGATATTCCCCTTGAGGTGGATGGTGGCGTCACCCCGGTCACCGCGAAACACTGTATAGAGGCCGGTGCCACCGCCCTGGTCGCAGGGACAGCCGTCTTCCGGGGCGGGCCCAGTGCCTATGCCGACAATATCGCTGCGTTGAGAGGCGATTAGGGGAAGTTTGATGGCGTGGGGGCGTCTTGAACTGACCCGTCTTCCCGGCGGAATACTCGCCCTAGCGCTAATCCAGGCCACCGCTGACGTTCTGCGACGGGAATGGTCACTTTCAATCCTTTACCGATGGCTGTTGACGCGTCCCGTCCCAGAGGGACTGAACGCAGTGACCCCTGCAAATCCTCGGCCTGCTAGTCCTTCACAGGGCCGGGCGATTTTGGCCGGCCGCTATGATCTGGCCGCCGCTGTGCTCGATGTTGGGACCGGAGGAGACCCCTGGGACCGCGCAAGCCCCTCCCTGGCCTTTGCCCGGGCACTGCACAGTATGGAATGGCTGCCAGACCTGCTTTCGGTCGGTCCTGATGTCCGGGCTGAAGCCATCAGACTCGTACTTGGATGGTCCCGGATTTTTGCAAATTGGAACGCATTTTCTTGGGGAGAGCCGGTTCTAAGTCGGCGGGTTGTCGCCCTGGCCTGTGCCCTGCCCCAGCTCTTGCAAGAGGCCGTCGAGCCTGACAGATCCAGGATTATTAATGATTTTGCCCGCCAGGCTCGTCATCTCGCCGCGAGCAGGCACAGGCCTCAGCGGGCGGCTTACCCGTCCATAGCCGTTGCCCTTGCGGGGTGCGTTTTGTCGGGCAAGGCGGGTGATCAGCTCCTGAAAAAGGGCCTTGATCGTCTGGTCGCGGCCCTCTCAACGAGCCTTGAGGTCTCAGGGGGGCACGCCTCCCGCAGTCCGCAGGCTGCCCTCGAGCTGATGTTCGACCTGCAGACCTTGGCCGGGGCCTTGCACCAGAGGGGCACATCGCCGCCGCCCTCTATGATTCGGGCTATGGAGACCCTGCACCAGACCCTTCAGTTCTTCATTCTGAGAGATGGCTGTCTGCCAGACATGCAAGGGGGTGAAGCCTGTCGTCCATCCTATATCGCAGCGGCTGGGATTGAAGCGCCAACTGGCGATCTCCCTGCTGGGCGCAATGGCTATCAGCGCATGGATGGCCACAGCCTGCAGGTTATGGTCGATGCGGCAGCGCCGGCCGAAGGACTGTGGAGCGAGGGGGCCTGTGCTCAGCCGCTTGGTCTGGATATCCTGGTTCATAGTCGGCGTCTGATTGTCGCCTGTGGGTGGTCGCCGGACGCCCATGGGCCACAGGCGCTTCGGCTTGTGGATGCGGGATCTACCCTCACTGTTGGCGATGGCGGCTGCGGCGCGCTTTTAAGTGGCCCTGCGGCCCTGGTCCTCGGAACCCGACTGAACAGCACCTATCGGGAGGTCGATGTTCGGCGTCATGAGGCTGAAGGCGGCGTTTGGCTGGATCTTCAGCATGACGCCTGGGCGCGGCGATATCAGCTTCTGCATGAGCGAAGACTGTTCCTGGATCTTGATGCAGATGAATTACGCGGTGAAGATCGGCTGACGCCTACGACCGATGGTGCCGCCGCCGAAACCAAGCGCCGCCTTGTGCCCTTCACCCTGCGCTTCCACCTCCATCCGACGGTTCGGGCAAGCCAGAGTCGAGATGGCCGTAGCGTTGTCCTTCAGGCTGGTGATGCACCGATCGGCTGGCGGTTGCGATCTGATGCCCAAGACATTTCCATCGAGGCCTCGGTCTATTTCGATAGTCTGCGGACGCGGCGAAGCCAGCAGGTCGTGCTCAGGGGTATGGCGAGAGTCGACACCGGCGCGCGGGTGCGTTGGAAACTGGCGGCCGATCCCCAATCCAGTTCGCGGATTGACGGCCGGTCAGGCGCGCTCTAGAGCCCGTCAAGACCGCGTGTGACTGGCGATGAAGGTGGGCAACCACCGGGGAGCACGGGGGCCATAGACGCCGCTCGCCTGGGCACTTCTTCTTTGATCACGTCAGGAGAGCGCCTTGCCCGCAGCACCAGATTTCCCGAAACCTGCTGATCGTGCGCCGATAAAACGGGCGCTGATTTCCGTCTCGGATAAGACCGGACTTGTTGATGCCGCTCGCCGTCTGGCCGCCCAAGGTGTTGAGCTGATTTCAACCGGTGGCACCCGGGCTGCCATCGCCGCAGCAGGCCTGCCGGTTCGGGATATCTCAGAGCTCACCCAGTTTCCGGAAATGATGGATGGACGGGTCAAGACCCTGCACCCCATCGTCCATGGCGGCCTCCTTGCGGTGCGAGACGCCCCAGACCATGCAAAGGCCATGGCCGATCACGGCATTGGCGGCATCGACCTTGTCTACGTCAATCTCTACCCGTTTGAGGCAACAATCGCAGCTGGGGCCGACTTCGAGACCGCGGTGGAAAACATCGATATTGGCGGCCCTGCCATGATCCGATCAGCCGCAAAAAACCACGGCTATGTGGCTGTCTGCACCGAGTTGGCAGACCTAGAAGAAGTCATTGCTGAACTCGAGGCCTCCGGCACCACCGGCCTAGACCTCCGTAAGCAGTTGGCTGCGCGCGCCTATGCCCGAACTGCCGCCTATGACGCCGCTATATCGAGCTGGTTTGCCCAGGCCATTGGCGATGCCGCCCCCCGTCGCCGTGCCTTTGCCGGCAGTCTCGTGCAGACCATGCGCTATGGTGAAAATCCTCATCAGTCGGCGGCCTTCTACCGCGACGAAAACCCGCGGACAGGTGTTGCAACGGCCCGCCAGCTTCAAGGTAAGGCGCTCAGCTATAACAATATTGCCGACACCGACGCGGCGATTGAATTGATCGCTGAGTTTGATCCCAAGTCAGGCCCAGCAGTCGCGATCATCAAGCACGCCAATCCCTGCGGCGTCGCCCTAGGGTCTGACCTCAAGTCCGCCTACGAGCGTGCCCTGCAATGCGACCCGGTCTCGGCCTTTGGCGGAATTGTAGCTGTCAATACCCGCCTAGATGCGGCGGCGGCCCGGGAAATGATCAAGATCTTCACTGAGGTGGTTGTGGCACCCGACGCCGATGAAGAAGCGATCGCCCTTTTCGCCAAGAAGAAGGACTTGCGACTTCTTCTGACCGGCGGTCTGCCAGACGCGCGATCCGGCAGCGACATCTTCAAGCAAGTGGCTGGGGGGTTCCTGGTGCAGAGTCGGGATGTTTCGCACCTGACGGCGGCGGATCTTAAGATCGTCACCAAGCGGCAGCCGACGCCGTCAGAAGTCGCCGATATGCTGTTTGCCTTCACAGTCGCCAAGCATGTGAAGTCCAACGCCATTGTCTTTGCCAAGGATGGCCAGACTGCGGGCATTGGTGCTGGCCAGATGAACCGCCGGGACTCAGCCCGGATCGCAGCCATCCGGGCGGGTGAGGCCGCTGAGACCGCAGGTCTGCCGGTTAGCTTAGCCAAGGGCTCGGCCTGCGCATCTGAGGCCTTCTTCCCCTTTGCTGATGGCCTTATCCAGGCGGCTGAAGCGGGTGCGACGGCGGTGATTCAGCCTGGCGGCTCTATTCGCGACGCTGAAGTGATTGCGGCAGCCGACGCGGCCGGCGTGACCATGGCCTTTACGGGGGTGAGGGTGTTCCGCCACTAAATTTTGGCGTTCGCCACCGAGCAAAGGCGGCACCGGCCCAGAACAATTCGATCAGTCCAAATGGCCAGGCGCCCTGCAGGAAACCGTAGAGCGCTGAGGCCAGGTTGGCGGCTATGAAGCCCAAGGTCCACCAGTTGCTGCGGGACTCCATCACATAGCAGAGCAGGCTCGATGAGACTGCGGCCAAGCCAAAAAGTGAGAGGGCGTCGAAGTGAAAGCCGCCCACTATTTCGCGGCCTTCCGTAAGCTGGCGGCATCCAGATCAAGCTCGCTGGCCAGGATCACTTCGAGGTTGGATGTCTTGGATTTCAAGTCGTCGATAAAGGATTTGGCATCTCCAGCGATGATCACAGACGCACTTTCCGGATTTAGGTAGGTCTTGAAGAATCTCTGCACCTGATCGGCGCTGACCGCTTCCACCTTGTCGGTATAGGCTCCAAGCTCACTGAGCGGGACTTTGTAGAGCGCCAAGACGGCTAAGGATTCGGCCAGGCCATCTGTCGTCGCCAGATTGCGCCCATATCGGCCGATCAGGGAGGATTTACGGGCCTTGAGTTCCTCTGCTGACGCTGGGTTTACCATCAAGTCCTGCATTTGGGCGCGGATCAGGTCCAAGACCTGGGCTGCGGACTCGTTCTTGGTCTGGGCCGATGCCCGAAACTGTCCCGTCGTCTGTTGAGGTGTAAGGCGGGAGTTGGCCCCGTAGGACAGTCCCCTCTTGATCCGGATTTCAGAATTCAGTCGGGCGGAATAGCCACCTCCGAGCACGGTGTTGGCCACCACGCCTGGGTAATAGTCTGGGCTATTGCGAGCAATGCTGGCCTTGGTGACGGTGACTGAAGCTTGGCCTGTTCCTGGCAGGTCGATCAACACAGCTCGCTGGCCCTCGTTCGGCTGGACTTGCGTTAGTTTCGGCAGGGGGCTCTTGGGTTGCGTCCAGCTTCCGAAGACCGCCTGCGCCAGGGCAAAGCCACCTTCAGGCGAGATATCACCGGTCAGGACCAGGGTGGCGTTGTCGGGCCGAAAATAGGTCTGATGGATCCTGCGAAGGTCGTCTGGTGTGATCTTCTTCAGAGAAGCCAGTGTTCCCTCCGGCACGTGGCCGAACGGCGTGCCAGAAAACAGCACCTGTGAGGCGGCATAGGTTGTCAGGGACCCCGGCTCCTGCAGAGATACAGATAGTCCATCCAAGGCCTGGGACCGCTGGCGCTCCAGCTCTTCCTTGGCGAAGGCTGGATTTCGCGCCACGTCGGCCATCACCGTCATGGCCTGGGCAAGCTTACTTGGCATGACGTTCAGGGTCACCGACGCCGACTCTTGGCCGCCATCCGAGCTTAGAATTGCACCATAGGACTCGGTCAGCTTGGCGATGGCCTGGGCACTGCGGGTTTTTGTACCCTCTGTCAGCATGTCTGCAGCGAGGTTGGCCGTTCCCGCCAAGCCCACCGGATCAGCCCAGGCTCCAGCGTGAAGGGTCAGGCTTGCCGTCACCAAGGGTAAAGCCGATGATCGTGCCACGATCACGCGCAGGCCGTTGGCGAGAGTCTTTTCCACCGGTTTGGGAAGTTGGGCGGCGACGGGCGCGCTGATGGGCGGCGGCGCGGTACGCTGTCCTTCAGGTGCCAAGACGCTGACCGGGCCAGTATACGCGACAGACTCCACCTTTGAGGCAAGGGGGGTGGGGGTGGCAGAGCCTTTGGGACCGGTCGCCTCGGCCTGATACCGAACGGTCATGCGGCGATCGTCCGCCAGATACTTCCGTGCGATTCGTTGAATATCCGATGCAGTGACTGCCTGGAGCGCAGACAAGGATCGATTGGCCTGACTGGCGTCACCCTCAGTACGAAAGGCGTAGCCCAAGGCAAAGGCGCGACCATCTATGGTTTCGCGCTCCCGGAGCTTGCCAGACACCAGTTCCGATTTGGCTTCCGACAATTCAGCCGCAGAGGGCGGGGCATCCCTGAGACGTTTCACCTGGGCCAGCAAGGCCTTCTCGCCCTCTTCAACCGAGTGACCAGACGCCATGATCGATCCGACCATGATCATTCCTGCCTGCTGCGGCAGATCGGCATTAGAGAAGATCTGGGCGGAAATCTGCTGATCATAAACCAGGCTGTCATAGAGCCGAGACGACTTTCCAGACGACAGGATGGCATCCAACACCCGCAGGGTCGGCGCATCTGGATCGGCGGCACTTACACCCAGCCAGGTTAGGGCGACGGCGGGGAGGGGAACATTGGGTCCATAGCCGTCAAAAATGCCGGGGCCCGTTCGCGGAGGCTCGATAGCGGTGACCTGGCGCAGGGAGATCGTCGGGTTCTTGAGTGGACTAAGATATTTGTCGACCCAAGCCTGGAGTTGCTTTTCGTCAAAATTGCCCACCACCACCAGGGCGGCATTATCTGGACGATAATAGGCGTTGTGAAAGGCTCTGACATCATCAAGGGTCGCGGCGTCCAGATCTTCGATAGAGCCAATGCCGGGGCGCTTATAGGGGTGAACCTTGTAGGTGGCCTGGGGCAGATAAAGGGCAAAGAGCCGTCCATAGGGGTTGGCCAGCACCCTTTGACGCAATTCCTCTTTCACCACATCCCGCTCGGATTTGAAGTTAGCGTCATCCACCACCAGAGACCCCAATCTCTGAGATTCGACCCAAATCAGCCGTTCCAGATGGTTGGCGGGCACAACTTCGTAATAGTTGGTGAAGTCATCCCAGGTTGAGGCATTGTTGACGCCTCCCACATCTTCGGTGAAGCGGTCCATGCTTTCAGCCGGCAGGTCGTGGGTTGCCTTGAACATCATGTGTTCAAAGAGATGGGCGAACCCAGATCGCCCCTGAGGGTCATCCTTCGATCCCACCCCATACCAAACCTGAATGGTTACATTCGGCGTTGATAAGTCTTTGGATGCAAAGACCTTCATACCATTTGGCAGTGTGCGTTCAGTGTATTGAATTGGCGGGATTTTGTCAGACTTTGCGGGAGCAGCAAGGCCAGCTGCGCTGACCAGGGAGAAACCGATTGCAAAGGCGATCTGGGTAATACGCACGGGAGAGATCCATGAAATGAAGCTGACGCACCTTAACATGCTTCACGGCATCGCGATCCCGACCTTTTCTTCGCCCACTCATGAGGCTGGATGCCAGGTCCTCCACCGAGATAAGCGGCGTGATGATTTTGATGCCAAGATGTGGCGAAGCACCCCAAACTACCCAGGGTCTCACCGAGCTGATTTTACGCGCGATTAATCAAATCGGTCCCACCTCATAGGGTTCGGCTTTGTACGTTTTCAGGGACCTAAACCGCATGGCGCAGTCGATAAGGTCGAAGGTCCTGATGGCCAGCTTGGCCATACTTTTACTTTGCGCAATCACAGGCGGCTGCGGCGTCTATACGGCGAATAAATTGGCCGCCGAGTTGGCAGCCTCGCACAAGGTTGCAACCCTTAGGCGGAACCTGACGGAAGCTGATATTATGCACGACGCCATGCGCGGCGATGTGCTCAATGCCATGCTAGCCAGAGATCCCACCACGGGGTTAAACATCGCCGAGATTAAGGCCGATGCCGCCGACCACGCCCAAACCTTCCGGGCCTCGGTTCGCGCCAGCGAAGCCTTGGCTGACGATGACTTGGGTGTCACCCTTCATACTCTTGATCAACCGGTTGAGGATTACGCCAAGGCGACCAATGACATGGTCGCCCTTGCAGAGGCCAATCACAGCGCCGCCATCGCCGCCCTGCCGAAATTTGTCGCGAAATTCCATGATCTTGCAGGTCGATTGAGTATTGCCTCAGATGCGATCGATGCTCGGGTCGCGGCACAAATCAAGGCCGCGAATTTAATCACCGCCATGACCCAGACCCTTGTGATCGCGGCTCTGATAATCAGTATGGTGGGGGCCTGCCTGATGCTTTTGGCCACCAGCAAGGTGCTGACCGTTCCCTTGGTTCGTCTGGCCGAGGTTATGTCGCGACTGGTTTCAGGGGATGCGAATATCAAGGTTCCCTTCACCGACCGTCCTGACGAGGTGGGCAATCTTGCCAAATCAATCGAGGCGTTCCGCGTCAATGAAGCAGATCGTAGCACCAAAAATAAAGACCAGACCGCCCTACGGGATACCGCCGACCAAGAGCGCCATAGGCTCGACGCGGAGACTCAGGCCGCTAAGGCCGAACGTTATGAAGTCATTCAAGAGGTGGCGCGGGGCCTGTCAGATTTGGCGGCGGGTCGTCACTATCGGCATCTGACCAACCCCTTTCCTCCGGAATATGAAGATCTGCGTCAGGGCTTCAACGCCGCCGTTTCATCCCTTCAGAAACGCGATAGCGAGCAGATCCAGTTTGAAAAATCCCGGGCCGCTGACGACGAAATCCGGGACGACGTCGTTCGCCAATTGGCGGAGGGGCTGTCCCTGGTCGCCGATGACTTTGCGCAGCGGACAGGCCAACAATCGGCCTACCTAAGTCAAACAGCCGCAGCGATCGAAAAATTGACCGTCACCGCCCACCAGACCTCCTTGGTGGCTCTGGAAGCGCGGCAGTTTGCCGGCGAGGCTAAGGACGGCATTTACAAATCTGGCGAAGTTGTGGGCCAGGCCGTCTCGGCCATGGTCGAGATTGAATCGTCGTCCAAGCAAATCGCGCAGATTATGGGTGTCATTGACGAGATCGCCTTCCAGACCAACCTGCTAGCCCTGAACGCCGGAGTCGAAGCCGCGCGGGCTGGAGACGCCGGTCGCGGCTTTGCTGTGATTGCCTCGGAAGTTCGCGCCCTGGCGCTTCGCTCTGCTGACGCGGCCAAGGCCATCAAAAACCTTCTTCAGGTGTCAGAACGGCATGTGGACAATGGCGTGAGCCACGTCAGCAAGACGGGGAAGGCGCTGAACGTCTTTGTCGATCAATTTACTCGCATCGACTCCATGATCAGCAATATTGCCGCCTCGACTCAGGAGCAGTCGGCGGCCCTCAGTCAGGTCAATTTTGCCGTCAATCATTTGGATCGGGCAAGGCAGCAGAACGCAAGCTTGGTAGAAAAGGCCACGGCTTCAGCCCAAGCGATGCGTCATAACGCGACCCAACTTCTCGATCAGGTTGGTGGCGTCAAAGCCAGAAAGGGTCAAAATCTCGCACCCTTTGCAAACCCAGAGCTCACCGAATATCCGCGGGTCTATGCGCCCACTTCGGCCCAGAACCGGCTCTAGGGTCCTGGCCTTGCGCGCCTGAGGGTCAGGTTAACCCGCCCGCCCCATGGCCAAACGCGTGAGGATCCCGGCAGGATTCGGTCAATGCCGTGATAGGCAAGTCGGGCAGGCCCCCTTAGGACGCAGACATCACCTGACGCGAGCCGAACAGACCGGGTTGGGTCTTTGCGTTCAGGGCCGCCGATTCTGAATAGGCCAGTGTCTCCCAAGGACACCGAAACAACCGGAAACTGAAAATCGGCTTCGTCCCGATCTTGGTGCAGGCCCATGCGCGCCTTGGACCCATATACATTGACGAGACAGGCATCTGGCGGGACCTCGCGGTCCCCCACCTCTGACCAGATATCAAACAAGCTCCGGGGAATATCTGGCCATGGCTGGCCATTGCCAGGATGCCGGTCTTGATAGGCATAGCCCGAGGCTGATGTGCACCAGCCTAAGGGCCCGAGGTTGGTCATTTCGACACTCATCTGCTTCCCGCCGGGGGTCACAGGCCGATAAAGCGGCGAGGCCTGAAGACAGGTCTGAATCTCGATAACGAGGCGAGCCTGTGCCTCTGGGTCGAGGTATCTGGGATAGATTCGAAATCCGGCGGTCGCTTCAAAGCTCATGGTCGATCATATTAAGCACATGAGCAGAGCCCCGCGCATGTCTCCCGGTAAATTTCGCAAACTGACCCCAGGCGAGGTCGAGCTTGCACGGCTTGTGTTTGGCGACCAGCTAGATGCCGGCAAGGTCACCATCTTCGCCCTGCCAATTTGGAACCGGGCGTTTGTGACCGGCAGGCACCTGATGGTTTGGCCTGCGGCGACGGCAAGTTTGGATTTTTCCACCGCCTCCCTGCAGGTAAAAAGCGTGTTCATCCACGAGCTCACCCATGTTTGGCAGGCTCAATCTGGGGTGAATCTGATTCTCGCCAAATTGGCCGCGGGTGACGGTCATCGGGCCTACGCCTACGAACTTTCAGAGAATTGCGCGTTTCAAAGTCTAAATATTGAACAGCAGGCTATGATTATCCAGCACGCCTTTCTAGCGGCCCATGGGGAAGAGACGCCCTTCAAATTCCATGCATATTCAGTGGTCTTGGCCGACTGGCCTGAATCAATTTTTTCAAATCCACAGCAAGTTTAGGGGCATTTCCCCTTGCAGCGGCCAGCATCAGCCCCATATCGCGACTCGACGGCGAGTGGCTCACAGGCTAACCGCCCGAGACCCTGATCGAACCGGGGGCCATGACGAAAAATGGAGCGCTTGATTTCAAGGCTCTGCAAAGCTTGGTCCGCCTTATTGGAGCGAATAGAGACTCAATCATGAGCAAGATTATCGGCATCGACCTCGGCACGACGAATTCGTGCGTCGCCATCATGGACGGCAAGACCCCCAAGGTGATTGAAAACGCTGAGGGCGTTCGGACGACGCCCTCGGTTGTGGCCTTCCTGGAAGACGGCGAGCGCCTCGTCGGACAGCCTGCCAAGCGCCAGGCTGTGACCAATCCCGCCAATACGCTGTTCGCCATCAAGCGCCTGATCGGCCGCAATGCGAACGATCCCTTGGTGGAAAAAGACCGGGGCATGGTGCCCTATGACATCGTCAAGGGTCCCAATGGCGACGCCTGGGTTCGGGCCCAGGGCAAGGACTATTCACCTCAGCAGGTTTCAGCCTTCATTCTGCAGAAGATGAAGGAAGCCGCTGAGCAGCATCTCGGCGAAAAGGTCGAGAAGGCCGTCATCACGGTTCCTGCCTATTTCAATGACGCCCAGCGTCAGGCGACCAAGGACGCCGGCAAGATTGCTGGCCTTGAGGTCCTGCGGATCATCAATGAGCCGACGGCGGCGGCCCTGGCCTATGGCCTGGATAAGAACGACGGCAAGAAGATCGCGGTCTACGACCTCGGTGGCGGCACCTTCGATGTTTCCATCCTCGAGATCGGCGATGGCGTCTTTGAAGTGAAGTCCACCAATGGCGACACCTTCTTGGGCGGCGAAGACTTCGACATGCGCGTCGTGGAATTCCTGGCCGATGAGTTCAAGAAGGAAACCGGTGTCGATCTGCGGAACGACAAGCTGGCCCTTCAGCGCCTCAAGGAAGAGGGTGAAAAGGCCAAGAAGGAACTGTCCTTCACCACCACCTACGAAGTGAACCTGCCCTTCATCTCCATGAACGCTTCGGGCCCGCTTCACCTGAACATCAAAATGTCCCGCGCCAAGCTGGAATCCCTGGTGGAAGATCTGGTGAACAAGACTATTGGCCCTTGCGAGCAGGCGTTGAAGGATGCCGGCCTCAAGAAGTCCGATATTGATGAGGTGATCCTGGTCGGCGGTATGACCCGCATGCCCAAGGTCGTGGAAATCGTGAAGGCCTTCTTTGGCCGCGAGCCCCATACCGGCGTCAATCCTGATGAAGTCGTGGCTCTGGGCGCTGCCGTTCAGGCTGGCGTTCTGCAGGGCGACGTGAAGGACGTCCTGTTGCTGGACGTGACCCCTCTGACCTTGGGCATCGAAACCCTGGGCGGTGTGTTCACACCTCTGATCGAGCGCAATACGACCATCCCGACCAAGCGGTCCCAGACCTTCTCCACGGCCGACGACAACCAGTCGGCCGTGACCATCCGGGTCTTCCAGGGCGAGCGTCCCATGGCGCACGACAATAAGATCTTGGGTCAGTTCGATCTGGTCGGCATTCCGCCAGCGCCACGTGGGGTCCCACAGGTCGAGGTGACCTTCGACATCGACGCCAACGGCATTGTCAATGTGTCGGCCCGGGACAAGGCGACCGCGAAGGAGCAGTCGATCCGCATCCAGGCCAATGGCGGACTTTCTGACGCCGACATTGAGGCCATGGTCCGTGAGGCTGAGGCCAACAAGGCCGATGACGAAAAGCGCAAGGCTGTGGTCGAAGCCAAGAACCATGGCGAAGCCTTGGTCCACTCAACTGAAAAGGCCATGAGTGAACATGGCGACAAGGTCGGTCAGGCCGAGAAGGACGCGATCACCGCCGCCATCGCCGATCTGAAGTCGGCCCTGGAAGGCGATGATGCAGAGTCCATCGCTGCCAAAACCCAGACCCTTGCTCAGGCTTCCATGAAGCTTGGTGAAGCTATGTACGCGGCCCAGCAGGGCGGCGGCGAGGGCGATGGCGCGGAAGCAAGTGCGGATGACGTGGTCGATGCTGAGTTTGAAGAAGTCAGCGACGACGGAAAGAAGTCGGCCTAAGGGCCTTAAGGCCGCGACAGGCTTACCCCCTGTCGCGGCTGATTTTTTGAGCGCGGACGAAGTCCGTTGTTGTGGCGGCGTCCAAAGACCCCCACCTTTAACGCTGAAAACCACAGAGACCTGATCTTCGATGCGGGACTATTACGAAATCCTGGGTGTTGGGCGTGATGTCGATGACGCCGCGCTGAAATCCGCCTTTCGCAAACTCGCCATGGTGCACCACCCGGACCGCAATGCAGGCAATCCGGAGTCCGAAGCGAAGTTCAAAGAAATCAACGAAGCCTATTCCATCCTGTCTGATCCCCAGAAGCGCGTGGCCTATGATCGCTTCGGCCATGCCGGGGTGAACGGTCAGGGCGGCCCTGGGGGCGGTGGCGGGTTCAGCGACGTCAACGACATCTTCTCTGAAGTGTTCGGTGAAGCTTTCGGTGACATGTTCGGGGGCCGCCAGCGGCGCAGCGGTCCGGCCAGGGGCCAAGACCTGCGCTATGATCTCGAAATCAACCTGGAACAGGCCTATGCTGGGTCTGAGGTCGAGATCGTCGTCCCTGCCTCTATGATGTGCGAAGGCTGTGAGGGGTCTGGGGCCAAGGCTGGAACCAGCCCGACGGTCTGTGGAACCTGCGGCGGCGCTGGCCGGGTTCGCGCCAGTCAGGGCTTTTTCTCCATTGAGCGCGCATGTCCTCGATGCGGCGGTGCTGGTCGGGTCATTGCTGAACCCTGCACGGTGTGTCGGGGCCAGGGTCAGGTCCGCAAGGAGCGCACCCTGCAGGTTCGTATCCCGGCCGGTGTTGATGACGGCGCACGGATACGGCTCGCAGGTGAGGGCGATGCAGGTGCCAGAGGCGGCCCTCGCGGAGACCTCTACATCTTCCTGTCGGTCAGGCCCCATGAGCTGTTTGACCGCGACGGGCTTGATCTGTTGTGTACGGTCCCCGTCCCCATGACGGTTGCGGTGCTTGGCGGCGAGATCGACGCACCCTGCCTCATGGGCGGCGATAACTGTGACGGTGCCAGTAGGATTTCCGTCAAGGTTCCTGAAGGCGCTCAGACCGGAAAGACCATCCGTCTGAAGGGCAAGGGAATGCCATCCCTGCGGTCTCGGGAGCGCGGCGACCTTGTGGTGGAGCTCTTTGTCGAAACGCCGGCCAAGCTAAACGCCCAGCAAAAGGCGCTTATGCGGGAATTTGCCGACCTTTGCGGCGACCAGCAGCATCCCAAGTCCGCCAATTTCCTCGGGAAGGCTAAGCGTTTCTGGGAAGACGTCACTGGCGTTTAAGCGTCCTCAGGCGAGGGCGATTTTCACCGCGACCTTCTCGCAGGCATGGCTATAGTCCGATTCAGATCAGCGTCCGGGAAGGCCGCGACGGGGCGGGAGAATAGATCATGTCATTGAAGGCTTTTGTCCTGGCGGGAAGTCTCGTCCTCGGGGGCTCAGCCCAGGCTGGGGATTATTCAAAGAGCCTTGCGCCCGGCTATAGCGATGTCACCGCCGAATATGTGCAGATCCCAGGCTATGCCGCAGCCGGTACCCCCAAGGCTCTGAATACGGCAACCTTTCTGCGGCTGCGCGCAGCCATTGACGGCGACGCACCCAAGCCAGCCAATGCTGTGATCGTCGGCCTGCCAGGGTTTTCGTCTACGCCGCCCCATTGGCTCTTCCTGGCGAGCCAGCTCGTTCACAAGGCGCAGGCCCGCGATTGTGCCGGCCATCCTTGTCGTCTTGAGGTCTGGGTGCTGCAAAGGCGCGGTGCCAATCTGGCGGAAACGACAGCGCTCACAGAGGCGCGAAAGGCCAAGAACCCGAAGCTGGCCCTTGATTATTACCTCGGGTCCGATGCCCAAAGGCCTTCAGCCATTCCCGGGGCCCCAGGCCAGGTAGGAAGTGCGACTGACAAGGCCCAATGGAAGGCCCTCACCCAGACCGACCTTGGCTTCATGGCAGATTGGGACTTTCAGGCCTATGCAGGCGACGTGGATCACATCATCGGCCTGATTTCGCAGAAGACCGGCAATCACAATATATTCCTGGCGGGTCACAGTCAGGGTGGCGGATTTGTTGCGAATTATGCCGCCCGCCAACAGGATGACGGCCAGCGCGCCGTGTCGAAGCTGGCAGGTTTGATTTTCCTGGACGGTGGTCCCTCGGCAGGCAATCAGCCCGCACCAACAGCCTCTGACTTGGATGCCTATTTCGCCCATGTGAAGGATCTGCGGTCCGGCAAGGCCCCTGTTTATACCGACGCCTCTGGCTTGCTGGGCGCGGTTGCGGGTCCGGCATCTGCCGTCTCACAATCTGTCACAGGCCTTTACTATGTCTTCTCCGACCCTAAGGCGGAATCGATCTTTCCCCTGCGGGTTTCGGGCATGGCGGACGCCCCAGGCAGTGGCTTCCTAAAGGCCATCCGAACGACCTGGCTGGCCCGGGCCGGAACCAGTTTTGACACCGATCCCGTTCCTGGTGGCGGCGTGCAAATGCCGATTCTTCAGTTCCTTGGCGAAGGCATGGGCTATCTCGACTTCAAGCCGATGCCCGGAACTGAAGACAAGTGCGACCTTACCCCGCCTGCGCCCATGCCAGGGCCCATGCGTGCCATGGCACCGCCTCCGCCTAAGTGCGCGCCCTCAGCGGCCATGGTGGATCCAAACCGGGTCTATGACTGGGTTGAGGGCGGCGGGAACGGTGGCTCGGCCATTGACGGCGGCAAGGCCAAGCTCTGGATGGAGAGTCAGGGCTTTGCGCCCGCACGGTCCAATATTCGCCCCGTGAAGATCGTCTTCAGCCAGTCTGGCGCGCGAACCATTGATGCATCGGACATGGTGGCATCCAACTGGTATGCCTCCGAGCGGTGGGACTATGACGCCAATTTTGTTGGGCGCTTTAAGGTGCTGAAGATCGATCGCGAAGGCGTGAAGCTCGATCTTGATAAGACCGCCATTGCCAATATTCCAGTCTATGTAGCCCGTCAGGGCTTTACCGCAGGTACGGGGAGCAATCCCTTCCCAGGCGTTAGCGATTATACCGAGATCAATAAGACCGGGACCTGGCAAACCGAAGCCGCCAAGGCGGTGACCCCCTTTGATCCCAAGATCAATGTCGCGATCCTGCATCACACAGACTTCGTCTCTGCCGATGATTCGACCCCTGATAAGGGGCGTCCCGGCGATGCTGGCAATTCGGCTGTGGCCAATACCTTGATCGATTGGGTGCTCAAGCGGTCCAAGGGGGTGGCAACCACGCCAACGCCCAAGGCTTTGGGCGTGGTGAGCCGGTTCTAAGGTGACTTAATCACAGGTCAGGAGCCCCTGCCGCGCTGGCAGGGGTGGCGCCCAGCGGTGGGGGCGTTAACCTGTTCTCCGACCATGACCGCTCACGATCCATCCCTGACCACGGCTGCGGCCGATTCCGCTGGCGCCACGCCGGTGATGGCCCAATTCTTTGAGGCCAAGTCCCGTCAACCAGACGCCCTTGTCTTCTTTCGGATGGGCGATTTCTATGAGCTTTTCTTCGAAGACGCTCAGAAGGCCTCCGTGGCCCTGGGCATTACCCTCACCGCTCGCGGCAATCACGGTGGGGCACCCATTCCCATGTGCGGCGTACCCGTCCATGCGGCGGAGGCCTATCTCGCCAAGCTGATCCGGGCCGGCTTCAAGGTCGCCGTCTGCGAGCAGATGGAAAATCCGGCCGAGGCGCGCAAGCGTGGCTCAAAGTCCATTGTCCGGCGCGATGTTACACGGGTTGTGACGCCAGGAACCCTCACCGAAGATGGCTTGCTGGATGCCCGGGGTGCTAACCGTCTGGCGGCGGTGTCCTGGCGGGCTGGGGCGGCGGCCGTGGCCAGTGTCGAGCTCTCAACCGGCGAGGTCGAGGTCTGGGCCGTCGCTCGGGAGAGCCTGGGCTCAGCCCTGGCGGCTTTGGGGCCCTCAGAAATCCTGGTCCCCGACCGGCTGTTTGCCGACGAAGGCCTGAATACCATGTTGCGAACGGTCGGGGGTTTAGTCCAGCCCATGCCCTCAGCCCTGGCCGAGCCCGGGGCCGCGGAGGCCAGGCTCAAGCGTCTCTATGGCGTGGATACACTCGATGGGTTTGGCCAGTTTTCTGGGGCTGAAATATCTGCCCTGGGCCTCATCGCTGCCCATCTTGAAACCACCCAGGCTGGTAAGACCCCGGCGCTGAGCGCACCCCGCCGATCTGGCGAAGCTGATGTCATGGCCATTGATCCGGCCACACGGACCAGCCTTGAAATCGAGCGCAGCCTATCTGGATCGCGGGAAGGCTCCCTCCTGGCGGCCATTGACCGGACCATGACGGCCCCGGGGGCCAGGCTTCTTGCGGCGCGATTGGCGCGGCCCCTATTGGACCCTGCCGCCATAGATGCCCGTCTCGATGCTGTGGCTTGGTTTCTTGAACAGCGCCCCTTGAGAGAAGATCTCCGCACCGCCTTAAGGGGCTTGGGCGACATGGCTCGGGCTCTGTCCCGGCTGGCCCTTGGCCGAGGCGGCCCCCGAGATCTCGCTGGCCTTCGATCAGGTTTGATGGTGGGCCAGGCCATTTGCGCTCAATTTGCCCGCCCCAGAGGCCCGCTGACGGCGGTGCCACCTCAGGAGGTCACGTCAGCCCTTGAGGCGCTGGATGCCGCCCGACACCCGGCCCTGGCCGATTTCAAGGGGGTTCTGGACGCGGGCCTAGGGGAAGACCTCCCCTTGCAGACTCGGGATGGTGGTTTTGTCGCCCCCGGCGTCCGTGGAGAGCTAGACCAAGCCCGCGCCCTGAGAGACGACAGCCGACGGGTGATCCTTAGCCTCGAGGCGCAATTGATCGCCGACAGCGGTGTGGCCCTGAAAATCCGCCATAACGCCGTCCTGGGCTATTTCGTCGAGACCACGGCCAAGGCCGCTGAACCCCTGATGACGGCGCCGCTCAATGCGACCTTCATCCACCGCCAGACCCTAGCCAATCAGGTGCGGTTCACCACGGTTGAGCTGGCAGAACTGGACGCCAAGATTGCTCAGGCTGCCGAGCGGGCCTTGGCCATGGAGGTCGCGATCTTCGAGGCCTGGCGGGAGGCTGCGATCGCCGTCGCCAGTGACATCCAAGCCGCCGCCCAGGCAGCAGCAAACTTAGACGTGGCCTCCGCCTTAGCCGAATGGGCCCAGGATGCAGGTGCCTGTCGGCCCGTTCTTGACACATCCACCGCCTTCGAGGCGGTTGGTGCCCGTCATCCGGTGGTCGAGGCCGCTGTTAAGCGCAATGGCGACCCCTTTACCCCCAATGATTGCCGATTGGACGGACAAGGCATTGCAGGGGCCAGGCTAGCGATTGTTACCGGCCCGAATATGGCCGGTAAGTCGACCTTCCTGCGCCAGAACGCCCTCTTGGCCATATTGGCCCAGGCGGGATGTTTTGTGCCCGCGCTCAGCTTCCGCCTTGGCGTCGTCGACCGGCTGTTCAGTCGTGTCGGGGCTGGCGATGATTTGGCCCGAGGCCGCTCGACCTTCATGGCGGAGATGGTGGAGACCGCCGCCATTCTGGCTCAGGCCACCCCAAGATCCCTGGTGATCCTCGATGAGATCGGACGGGGAACTGCCACCTACGACGGCCTGGCCATTGCCTGGGCCTGCGCCGAAGCCCTGCATGAGACCAATCGCTGCCGGGGCCTGTTTGCCACACACTATCATGAGCTGGCGGTCCTGGAAGGTCGGCTTGCCCATGTGGCCAACCTGTCGCTGAAGGCCAAGGAATGGAATGGAGACCTGATCTTCCTGCACGAGGCGGGACCTGGCCCCGCCGACCGATCCTATGGGGTGCAAGTGGCCAAGCTGGCCGGGGTGCCGCCCGCGGTGGTGGCTCGAGCTCGGGAGGTGCTGGACCGGCTAGAGCGTGAGACTGGAGCACCAGCTCATCTTGAAGACCTGCCGCTGTTCTCAGGCGCAACGCCGACGGCGACGAAGTCGGGGCCAAGCCCTGTTGAACTCGCCCTTGCGGACCTCGACCCCGATGGCATGAGCCCGCGGGAGGCCATGGCGGCCCTCTACCGGTTGAAGGGCTTGGTGGCGTGACGCCCAAGCTGCTGATGGTCGATGTGGATGGCGTCATCGTCCACCCGATGCATCAGGGGGGATGGGCTGCGGAGATCGAGTCAGACCTCGGCATTTCCAGAGCAGAACTGCAGTCAGAATTTTTCACGCCCCATTGGCATGAGATTATTCGTGGGCGAGCTGACCTGCACGAAGTGTTGGATGACGTGCTGCATCACATTGCGCCGCATCTAAGCGCCAAGGTCCTGATGGACTATTGGTTCTCGCGCGATAGTCGGTTGGACGAGGCACTTCTGGCGCAGCTAGCGGCTGTTCGTAGTCAGGGTTGGACCCTGCACCTTGCGACTTTGCAAGAGCATCATCGCGCCCGCTATCTTTGGAATACCCTGGGCCTGAATGCCCGGTTCGACGTCATGCACTATGCGGCCGACCTTGGGGCTGCCAAACCGGACTTGGAGTTCTTCAGGGCCATTGAAGGGCGGACGGGTCGGCCGCCAGAAGATCACTTCCTCCTAGACGACCGCCAGAATAATGTGGAGGGTGCCCTAACGGCGGGATGGTTGGCGGGCCTTTGGGATGGCAGCCGAACCCTCGCCGAAGTCTTGGCCCGTTAGTTCGCCTTTGGTGGCTTGGTGCTGACGTCCATGATCAGCTTGGTCAGCAGATAGGTCCTCGGCGTTACCGACTTGAGGTCCACCCACTCCTTATTGGTATGGAAGGCGCCACCTACCGGGCCAAGGCCGTCCAAGGCTGGGGTGCCAGCTTCGTGGGCCAGGGCAGATTCCGACGCGCCGCCATTGCCCCCTGTACCCAGGGTCAGGCCGATCCCCGCATAGATTGCCTTGGCCCGCGCGGCCAGGGCGTCAGTCATCGGATTGTTGGGCAGGGGCGGGAAGGAGGTTTCCCGGGTCACCGTCACCTTGGTGTCAGGAATGACCGTGGTCTTGGCCGACTCGCGGAAGAGATTTTCCACACGGTCCAGATCCGCCTTCTCACGAATGCGGACATTGATCTGGGCCCGGGCGTCTTCGGGGATGATGTTATAGCGGCTACCTGCCTGGATGATGGTCAGGTTCGCCGTCAGGCCGTCTCCGGAGTGGGGCAGGGTGTCGACCACGGCCAGCTGGTGGATCAGCTCAACAGCGGCATTGCGCCCGTCCTGCGGGGCGACGCCGGCATGGGCCGGGCGGCCCTTGACGTCGATGTCCATTGTGGCGCTGCCCTTGCGCCAGACGGTCACCAAATCGGGGGCGTCGCCGGGTTCAACATTGAACTCAACATCGTGAGACTTCACCAACCGGTCGATCAGTGCCCGGGTCCCGGGTGAGCCCCGCTCTTCGCTGGATTCGATCAGCAAGGTCAGGGTTCCAAACCCTTTGAAGCCCTGATCCTTGAGGATTTGCAGGGCCGTGATGGCCTCGACCACCCCGCCCTTTTCATCCCCAACGCCTGGACCAGTAAGGCGGTCGCCCTCCTGCTTGAAGGACCAGTTGGCGACGGTGCCCGGGCCAAACACTGTGTCGATGTGACCGATCAAAAGTATACGCGCCTTCCCGGTGCCCTTCAGGGTCGCCACCAGATTTTCGGGCAGGCCATCGGCTTCTGCCGGCAAGACCTCCACACTGGCACCCAGGGCCTTCAATCTTGGGATCAGCATTTGCGCGACCTTGCGGCCACCTTCCACATCGCCTGTGCCGGAGTCGATGTTGACCACGGATTTCAGCAGGTCCAGCTGGGTAGGAAGGGCAGCCTCCGCAGCGGCCCAAATCTTGGCATCCTTTTTCGGGGCGGGCGCGGCCTGTGCCGTCGCTGCTAGAAGTCCAAATGCGGTAATCCAAGCCAACTCAGCCCGCGCCATCGTCATCACTCCAAATTCGCGAGGGGGATCATGGCCGACCTCAGGGGTGTCGTCTAGGGACGCTTCCAGGGCCTGACCCGCTGAACCGGTGTCGCCAGCCGATAGTCCACATGGGCCTTGTCGAAATTCGGGCCGTAGAAGGGATCGTTGTCCAGGACCGCGCCCCAGCGGCTGCGCATATAGGCGATCTCATTGCGGAACCGCCCGATCACCTCGGGTTCGAGGTCAGACCCCCTGGAGGCGGATTCCAGGTGGTAGAGCGTAGCCCGAGGTGTCCAGATCACCTGATACCCCAGGGCACCGACCTTCAGGCATAGATCAACATCATTAAAGGCCACGGCCAGGTTGGTCTCATCAAACCCACCGGCCTCAAGGAAGACGTTCTTGCGCATGGCCATACAAGCCGCTGTTACCGCAGACACATTTCTGGCTAGTCTTAAGTGATTGAAATAGCTCTTCGAAATGGATCTCGCACCGGCATAGAGGTGGCCTGCAACTGCGCCTTCTCCAGCGATTCCCCCGACCCCCAGGATCACGCCCCCATGCTGAACGCGGCCGTCGGCATAGAGTAGCCCCGCCCCGACGGCCCCGACTTCGGGCCGCGCAGCCTGGGAAATCATCTCCCCCAGCCAGTTGGGATCGATCACGGCGACATCATTGTTCAGGAACAACAGGATGTCGCCCCTGGCATGGTTGACGGCCATGTTATTGATGGCCGAATAGTTGAAGGGCCCCGGCGCAGGTACGACCCGGACCCGTTTGTCCCGCGCCAGCCGCTTGAACAGAGCGTGGGTTTCTGGCTCGTCGCTATCATTGTCGACGATGATCACTTCCAGCGCCTTGTATCCGGTCTGCTTTAAGACCCCTTGAACGCACTGCTTCAGCAATTCCGCCCGATCTCGTGTCGGTATGATCAGGGAAACTAAGGGGAGCGGATCAGGCAGGGGGCGCTTCACGCTGAGATAGGCTGGAGCATTGGAGAGGGGCGCGACGACCGCGCCTTTGATGCCTTTGCGCTCGAGATGCCCGGTCACGGCCTTACGGGCCGCCTCCAGGCACTGATCAAGGGCTGACTCAGAGAATGACTTCGCCGCCGTTCTCTGCCGCCAGTGATAGAGGATGGCCGGAATGTGCCGGATCCGATCCGCAGGCACGACTTCGGCGATTCGCAGGGCTAGGTCATAATCCTGACTGCCCTCAAACCCCGCCCGGGCACCGCCCAGATGAAGTACCCGCTCCCGTCGGGCGATGCAGAGGTGCTTGATCATGTTCTGGCCAAGCAGGAGCTCGGGGTTCCAGCCGGTCTTGAAGTGGGGGTCGAAGCGTTGGCCGGTTTCGTCGATCTTGTCCTCGTCGGAATAGATCAGCTCGACTGTGGGATTTGCCAGGATTTCAGCGGCGACCTCGAACAGGGCGTGGGGTGACAGGATATCGTCATGATCCATGAAGGCCACGAAATCGCCAGTGGCTAAACTGAGTGCAGAGTTGGTGGCTGCGCTGATGTGGCCATTGGCCTCGCGTCTCAGGATCCTGATCCGTGGATCCTGCGCGGCCTCTGACTGCAGGATCGCCCAGGTCTCTTCCCCAGGCGAGGCGTCGTCGGCCATGCAGAGTTCCCAGTGTGGATAGAGCTGCGCCCGGACCGAGGCGATGGCAGCGGTCAGAAATTCTGGGGTCGTTGCGTAGACCGGCATGATCACCGAGATCAGGGGCCGAAGCGTCAGGGCGGCGACCTTGTCGGCGATCTCCTGGCGATCCGTGGCACTCAGGGTGTCATTATCCCGGATCCAGCACTCATATTCGTAGGCGGTCAGGTAATGCTCTTCCAGAACAGCCTGGATGAAGGTCGCCGCCATCTTGTGACGGGACGCCCTGACCGCGAGGGCATGCATCGGCCTGTGTAGCCAGGGGCGCTTGCGGATTTCTGCCAGCAAGCCGACGGCCACAGGCCGGATATGCTGCCACAGGCGTTCCTTCAGAGGCACAGTCTGTAATTGCAAGCGAGCATTCCGTTGATGACCCGCGACGTCGTTAGGCCTGAGCGAGAAGCTGGTCCAGATCCTTGATGCTCGTGACCGGCGAGGCAACGCCGCCTTCCATACGCATGACCTTGTTACAGTACAACCGGATCAAGTCCATGTCGTGTGACGCCAGAACCAGAATGCCAGCCCGTTCCACCAGGCTGAGCAGCCTTTGGTGGGCAATTTTCTGGAAATCAGCGTCGCCCACAGCGATCCATTCGTCCATCAGCAGAACATCGGCGTCGACGGCTGTGGCGACGGCAAAGGCGAGGCGGGCGGCCATACCGGCGGAATAGGTCTTGAGTGGCATGGCCAGGAAGGGCCCAAGACCGGTGAACTTGCCGATCTCGTCCATCTTGGCGTCGATTTCCTTGGTGGTCAGACCCGCAATCCGCCCGCGCAGACGGATGTTCTCAAGTCCCGTGGCCGAAGGATCAATACCTAGACTGAGGTCCAGTAAGGGGGCGATGCGGCCCTTGACCTCGATCTGACCTTCGTCAGGTTCGTAGGCACCCGACAGGGCCCGCAGCAGTGTGGTCTTGCCCGATCCGTTATGGCCGATCAGTCCAAGACGGTCGCCGGCCTTCAAGGTCATGGACAGGCCGCTGATGGCGGTGACCTCTGCCGACCCATGGTGGGCACTGCTCAGCCGTCCACCAATGGCCACCCGAGCCAGGTGCTTTTTCAGCGACTTGGCGTCCACCCCATAGACCGGAAACCGCAGGGTGAGGTCCTTGACCGTAATGGAGACGGGTGGAGCCTTCATAGGTAATGCACGATCCGGCGGCGGGTCAGGGCGAAGAGCGAGAAGGTCACAGCCCAGCCGATCAGGGCCATGACAATCAGCACCACATAGGTCTGAAGGGCAGGCTGGGCCCCCAGCAGTGGGCCCCGGATCGAGTCCAGCATGTGGAAGAAGGGGTTGTAGACCAGCACCAGCTTCATCATCGGGCTATGGAAGTCCGGCTTCCAGAAGACCGGGGTCATAAACATCGAAAACTGCATAACCGAGGTGACGATCTGCGGAATGTCGCGGAACCGGGCCGACGAAATCGCCACGGCCAGGCTGATCCAGGATACATTCAGAAGGGTCAGGGCCAGCCCAGCAATCGCTAGAGGCAGGTTCATGGTCCGCCAATAGCCAAACCAGATCAGCACGGCGACTATGATGATCAGGTGATGCAGCAGGGTCACCAGATTACGCAGCAGGGTCCGCCAGACAAAGGTGAACATGGGCAGTGAGGTCTGGCTGAGCATGCCCGAGGCGTGGACGAAGGTCTCGCAGCCCTCGATGATGACCAGGGAGATCATGCCCCAGAACACGATCCCCAGGGCCACGAAGGGCATGGTCTCCTGCAGGGAGATGTGCTGCAGCTCAGAATACAGGAACCCGATCCCCAGGACCATGAAGGCCATGGACAGGGTGATCCAGAACGGCCCGAGAATGGAGCCGCGATAGCGCGAAATCACATCATGCGACGCCAGGGACCAGGCAAGGCCCAGCTTGGGAACCGACGCCCGAAGGTCGGCATAGGCCATGGCAAATTCATGCAAGCTTCCACGGCGGCCCGTACGCAGCATGTGTTGGGCAGTATGCATTGGGTCTCCGTGACGAGGGCCGCTGGTATCAGGTCGTTTTTTTGGGCGCAAGCGTTGCCCCCCTATCCAAACATCACACAATGTGGACGACAGTGCGGCGCCCATGTTAGCCGAGGAGTAGAAAACCCATGTCCTCGATTAAATCAGACACCCCACTCGCGCGGGCGCGCCGCAAGGCAGACGGTCGCCAAAATGATCCCAGGCTCAGCGAGTCCGGGGTCTGGCTGATTGTGCCCTGCTACAAGGTCAAGGCGCACATAAGTCGGGTGATTGCCCGGGCCCCAGATTGGATCGAAGGCATTGTCTGCGTCGACGACGCCTGCCCTGAAAATTCCGGCGATTTCATTGAAGAGACCAATACCGACCCTCGGGTGCGAGTTGTGCGTCTACCCCAGAACCGTGGTGTCGGCGGCGCGACCCTGGCTGGCTATGCCGAGGCTGACCGCCTGGGGGCCCGGATCCTCGTCAAGGTCGATGGCGATGATCAGATGGACCTCAGCTATCTGGCCCAACTGGTTGCGCCGATCCTGTTGGGGGAAGCCGACTATGCCAAGGGCAATCGGTTCACCTCCATCAGCCACCTTCAGGCCATGCCCGCCCTGCGGGTTTTCGGAAATGGGGCCCTTAGCTTTGCTGCCAAGGTGAGCACCGGCTATTGGAACGTCTTTGATCCGACCAATGGATTTACCGCGATCGAGTCCAGCGTGGCACGGCTGGTGATGGAAAGGTCTGTCTCCCAGAGATTCTTCTTTGAGACCGACCTCCTCTACCACCTCGGTACCTTGCGCGCCGTGGTGCGCGATGTGCCCATGCCAGCGCGATATGGCGATGAAGTTTCAAATATCCGGATCAGCGCGATCATCGGCCCCTTTGCCGGCAAGCACCTGACGAACTTCATAAATCGCATTCTGGGCCAGTATTTCGTCAGAGATTTCAATGCCGCGACCATTGAGTTCCTGGTCGGTTTAGCCCTGTTTGGCTTTGGCATGGTCTATGGGCTTCATTGGTTGGCCACCCGCAATGTTCATCAGGCGGCCTCTGCGGGCGTCGTCATGACCGCGGCTCTGCCGGTGATTATCGGTGTGCAGCTTCTACTTCAGGCCATGAATTACGATGTCCTAAGCGTCCCAACCCGCGCCATTCATCCCTATCTGCGGGCGATCGAAAGGCTCGAAACCACATGAGTCTGAGCCTCAAAGACACAGTGCTGTGTTCCGTCTTCGCCGTAGCCCTGCCGGTCGGCCAGATGCTGTTCAAGATGGCGGCGATCGCCAATGCCAGTCTCGACGGACCCATTGTCCTACGGCTGATTAAGAACATCCCCCTGATGAGCGCCTTCGCCTGGTACGGTATTACGGCCCTGTTCTGGTTCTATGTCCTGACCCGGGTGCCGCTTTCGACAGCCTACGCCTTTTCCATGGTGGGCTCGGCCCTTGTGCCGGTCATGGCCTGGGTGCTCTTCAAGGAAGCCCTGAACTGGCAGATGGGTATTGGCTTTGTCGTGATATTCGTCGGTCTGATGATCATCGCCCAGGCGCGCCCCGCCTGAGGTCGGCTCGCCGACCTGCAGAACTTGGAGAGTTCCAGCCCATGACCTCGACCCGATCCAGGCTCATAGCCGAACGTGTGACTCAGGCGATCCTAGTCGTCGGCTTCCTGCTGGTGGTCGCAGCGAACATGCCGGGACACCTGTCAAATGACTCGATCCGGCAGCTGCATGAAGCCCGTGCAGGCGTTCGTGAAACCTGGGCGCCGGTGGTCTATGCCTCCATCCTCGGCGCGTTCGACAAGATCATTCCGGGGACCGGTCTCTATCTGATCGCCAGCATCTTCCTGTTTTTCGCTTCGCTTTGGGGAATCATGGGTTCGCGGGCCAGGGTCAGCTGGTTCGCGCCTCTGGCGGCCGTGGCTCTCGTCCTCAGCCCCTCGGTCATGCTCTATCAGGGCATCGTCTGGAAGGATGTGCTGTTTGCAAACCTCGGGGTGGCCAGCTTCGTGCTCCTGGCCCATATCGCCAAGGTCTGGCGAGCAGATCAAAAGCCTTGGATCGCCATAGCCGCTCTGGTGATCGCCTTGGCTGTCGCCGGTCAGGTGCGGCAGAATGGTCTCATCACGGCGATCGTCGCAGCTGGCGTACTCGGCTGGACCTTGAGAGGATTAGGCTGGCACCGCGCCGCCATGTGGGGGCTGGGATTGCTCACCGCCGTCGCCGTCATCTCGCACATCGTCGCCCTCGCCTGCACACCCAAAACCTCTCTGGTTCAGGGCATAGAAAACCAGGGGATCAGATCCCTTATCCAATACGACATTGTCGGCATGGCGGCTAATGATCCGGCGGTGAAATTGGAGGTTATCTCAGCACAGAGTCCTAGTGTCGCCCAGACCATCATGACCTATGGCGTGCCGCTCTATGTGCCCGAGCGTATTGATTATCTGCAACAGAACCCCCGTGTCGGACAGGCTCTGGATGGTGTGCCGCTAAGGGTGGTCGGTCTCCAGTGGATCAGTCTTATCCGACATCATCCGATGGCCTATATTCATCATCGTTGGGACGTGTTCGATGCGGTCTTTATGACCCCGCATATCGACAGCTGTCTGCCGCTTTACGTCGGAGTGGACGGCCCAGCGGAAGATTTAGCTGATCTCAATTTGACCTCCGGCGTCGACGCTGTGGATCAGAAACTCTACAATTATGGGACGCGCTTTCTCGATACGCCGGCTATTTCGCACCTTGCCTTCGCCGGTCTTGCCTTCGCGCTGATCGTGGGATTGTTGATCCGCCGAAGCCCGCAGGACATCGCCATGGCGGGCCTCATGATGTCTGGTTTGGCCTTTGCAGGGTCTTTTTTCCTGATCTCAATCGCCTGCGACTATCGCTACCTCTACTTCCTCGACCTTGCGGCGCTTGCGGGCATGTTCTACGTGGCGGTTGATCCGCCATGGACCCGTGCACAGTCAGGCAAAGCCTAATGAAGACCTTGAATATTTTGCTCCCAACCCTCGCGGCGTTACTGGCGCTCAGTGCTTGCGATACCTCCAAGGTGCGTTCGGCAAAAACCGCACAGGCCCCTGTTCCCGTTAGCAGCCCAGCCTCTACGGGGATTTTGGTCACCACGCCAACGGGGCCCGTCACCGAGCGCGCCAACGCAGTGTCTTGGAATCAGCAAGGTCAGACCTTTGAGTTCCAGGGCAAGCCGCTGATCACGGCACGGCAATGGGTCTTCAGCTCCGCTCCCAACGAATTTATGGTGGCAGGCGCAGCCGCAGGTCCAGCAGAGGGCTTAGGTCTCGCGGTGACGGAAACCCAGGCTGACGTGGTTGTGCGCAGTGCTGGCGGCTTGAACCTTGACGGCGGGGCATTCCCCCTACTGGTCGTGCGTCTCACCCGGGTAAGGCAGGGCGCGGATTGGGACGGGTCTGTGCACTATACGACGATCAAGCATCCAGAGTCTGAGGCTTATCTGGCCAAGGCGCCCAAGGACGCCAATCCGGGGGTCAATGAGACGGTCACCATCGTCTACGATATGGAGAAGCTGCGCCGCGGTGGCGATGACTGGAAGACGTCGAAGATTGATCAGATTCGGCTAGATCTGGACGATTCTCCTGGCGGAGCTTTTATCCTTCAGCAAATCGCGGTGGCGAAGAGGCCTGCAGGATACCCCTAGCGCTCGGCCCGCTATCGGGCAGCCAGGAGGGCGTCTAGGGTGCCCTCGATCTCTCTGCGTTCATCGATTTTCTGCAACAGCTGTTGGCTTAGGCTTTCCACCTGATCGTTAAGCTGGGCGTTGGTGGCATGTGCCTGATGCAGGTGGGACTGAAGGCCATCGATATTTGACCGCAGTTCATCGGCCTGGCTCTGGGCAAATGTCAAAGCAGCACGCGCGTCGCCAAGGGCTGAGAGGGCCTGATTATTTGACCGGGTCACGGGGGAAATCAGGGCTCCCACCTCGTGACGAAGGCGTTTGATGAGATCGTGACCTGCCTCCATCAAGGCAGGAGATGGGGCCTCGCCACGTGCCATTGCGATGAGCCAATCATAGACCCCCTCAGCTGCAGCACCGATGTCGCCATAGGTCGAAAGGGTCTCTCCACCGGCATTGTGGCGGAGTTCGGGGGTTAGGAAGGCGTCAATCGCGGCTTGAGCCTTAAGGGTCAAGTTCGGTAGCGTCGCGCCGAGGGCGGTTTCCATGGACGCCACTACGGGACGCCAATCGGCCAGCAAGGCATCATACTCGACAAAGGCCCGCGGCAGGTCCCGCGTTCCAAGCTCTGTCTCAATCATATAGGTCATCCACAGCAAGATAGATTTCTGGATTGGAAACCCGTCTCGCTTGGCAAGCGATCCGGCCACAGCCAGGGGATGGCGGACCGGAATCACGCACCGGGCGGTCATGTCTTGGGACTCAAGCACATACCGCCAGAGGGGCAGCAGCACCGAAACCCGTGGGTCCTTGAGGAGGGGATGTTTGGCGCGGCCATACTCGCTGCGGAATAACTTGATCGCCCGATCCCGCCAGTCTGAGTCGTCTGCCAGAAAAGACGCAGGGTTTGTCAGGGGGTCATCCCAGGCACTATCGGCGGCGCGCAGTCTTTCATCATTGAAGATCGCGATGCGCCAGGGCTCGAAATAGCCCTGTGCATTGTGCTCATCGCCCGGCATGACATGGCTTGGTAGCTTGGCCCCAGCCAAGGCCAGGAGCTGAGTCACGGCCGAAGTCCCGGAGCGGTGCATGCCCAGGACCAGATAGGCTGAGCGGCTTGCGGCAGTTTTAGCGGGCGAAACAGGGATGGCCATGGTCAGACTTGGAGGTTATCGGGCGTCGCCAGAGCAACACGCGCAATGGGTTTCATGGCATACACCCAAGGTCTGCCGGATCGTGATGTCTTGCGCACGTTTCTGGACCACCAAGGTTGATCACCTATGGCTTCTGTTGCACACACGCAAACCGATTCAAAGGAAATGCCGAATGGCCAGCCGGGCCTCACCGGAAGAAGTTTACAACGTCGTCGCCGGCGCGTTCGATGTGGGCTTCTACCTCAACATCTATGAGGACGTCGCTCAGGCAGGCCTGGATCCCATCCAACACTTCCTAGATGAGGGCAGCCGTGAAGGGCGCGATCCAGCGCCCTGGTTCTCGACGAAGGCCTATGTAAACGAGGTCCAGGGTGCTGACCCTGACATTGCCTTCTACCACTATCTGACCAAGGGCTGGCGTTCTGGGGTGTCGCCCCAGCCCTCAGCGTTTGGGGCGTCCTACCTCTGGGTCGCCGCAGATATGGGGCGCAGCGCTTCAGGCCCTAAGGGCCAGAGTCCCTATGGATCGGCAGGTGCGCCGGTGGCCCGGCCGACTGCCTCGGCACCCGTAAATGACCCTTGGATTGTCGACTCCGAGCGCCTTGAGGAAGCTTTTGACGCCGAGTTCTATCTGGCGAGCTATCCCGATATCGGGGACGCTGGCGTCAATCCTTTGGACCATTTTCTCACCGAGGGCTGGCGTGAAGGCCGCTCGCCTAACAGGGCGTTCTCCGTTCCGGACTATCTGGAATTTAACCCTGATGTTGCAGCCTTGGGGATCAATCCTTTCCTGCACTATTTGGTTGCCGGCAAAAGCGAAGGCCGACTTGGCGTCCATGACCTAGGCTTTCGCCATCGCATGTTGGCGCAGATGAAGACCGTGCCTGAGCGTCAAGCCTATGCGCTTAAACTCATGGCCAAGGTGATGCCCGATGCCGTCTCGGGTCTCCAGGCGATAGCGGGCGGCGGCGGTGACCTCCACATCACCTTTAGTCATGACGACTTTACCGCCAATATCGGCGGGCTTCAGCTGTGTCTGCAGCGGGAAGCGGCGGGGATAAAGCGGAAGGATATCGATCACCTGCATCTCTTTCCGGCCGTGCCGTGGCCCACCCTTCGGCCAGAGTCTGTCCCCGGTCTGATCGGGGTCTTGTGGAATGGCCAGCGGCTTGGAACCTTCAAAAGTGCGCAGGTGGTGGACGTGCTAAAGCAAGGTGGAGCCTCATCGAAAGAAGCCTCGCGTCGAACCTTTGCCATCCACAGCCTGCTAGGTCATTCGGCCACAGAGGTTCTGGATATCCTGGCGGCGGCCGGGATCCAAAAGGGACACCTTTGGCTACACGATTTTACCAGCGTTTGTGCAGGCTTCCACCTGATGCGCAACGATGTCGCTGACTGTGGCGCACCGCCGCCCGACAGTCCGGCCTGCGGCATTTGCGTCTATGGTCACCACCGGAGTGCCCATGTGGAGGCGCATGATCGCCTGTTTGAGGCCCTGGACATTACCGTCGTTGCCCCATCGGTGTCGGCCTATGAAACCTGGCGTGCGGCATCGACTGCGCCGCAGGATACGGCACATCTGGTCCATCCACACGCCACTCTGACGCCAACCCAGCCGTCGACCGCAACGGTTAAGAAGGCACCCCTCAAGGTGGCCTATCTGGGTATGACAGCCTTGCATAAGGGCTGGGCGGCCTTTGAGGACTTGGCCGAGGCCTTCGCAGAAGACAATCGCTATGCCTTCCTGCACCTGGGATCAAAAAAGGCGGCGTCTAAGATTCCCTTCCGGGAGGTATCTGTCACCGCCCAAGGCCCCGACGCCATGCGTAACGCCCTGTTGGAAGAGTCGGTGGACATCGTGGTGCTTTGGTCCCTGTGCCGGGAGACCTTTTCGCTCGCCGCCCACGAGGCGGCGGCCGCCGGTGCGTTCATTCTGACCCATGCCGATAGCGGCAATATCGCTGCCTTTGCCCAGGTCGGGGGGTTCGGGCGGGTTCTGAACTCTGAGGCCGATCTCGCCGTCCTGTTTCGCACCGGGCAGGTGGCTGATTACGCCCGGCGGCGGCGAAATCCCATGCTCTATGACCTGACCTTCAGCGAAACCACAGCTGACCTTCTGGACGCCGCCCGATGAAGGTCCTTGTCTATTCCAGCTTCACCTTTTCCTATCTCAACCGGGCGCGGGTCCTGTTTAAGACCCTAAAAAGGTTCCATCCCACCTGGGATATGGTGGCCCTGATTACCGACGAGCCACCCAGCGGATTTCAGTTCGACGTCAGAAAAGAACCCTTCGACAGGGTGGTCTATGCCCAGGACCTTGGGATCGAGAACTTCAAGTCCTGGCTCTTTCGCCATGATGTGATCGAGGTCTGCACGGCAGTGAAGGGCCCCTTTATCCACCAGGCCTGTTCCGGCGACGCTGATGTGGTCATGTACCTAGACCCAGACACGGCCCTGCTGGCACCCCTGGACCCCTTGATCGGCCTGCTTCAGACAGATGAAGTCCTGCTGACGCCCCATCTGATTGATCCCAATGAGGATCGCGCTGCCATCCTCGACAATGATCTTTCGGCGTCGCGCACGGGCATTTTCAATCTGGGTTTTGTGGCGGTTCGAACCCAAGGGG
>CAITHQ010000157.1 GCA_903892305.1 uncultured Alphaproteobacteria bacterium | reverse complement strand
CTGCCATCGGCCTGGCTCTTAACCAGATAATCCTCCCAGCGGCGGTCAAAGGCTTCGCCCAGCATGGAATAGGGATAGAGCCGGTTCCAGGTGTCGGGATCGGCGGTACAGGCGGCGCGTAGGGCTTCCTTGTGCTCCGCGCCGAGGGGCTCAAGCCTCACCCAGGGATTTTCCAGGATCTTTAGGGTGAGGTTCATCCGCCATGACCTTTCAGGAAGAGTTGGGCAGCCTGGAACAAGTAGGTGACCCCGACCGTCGTGACGATCCAGCGGGTCCAGGCCTTGAAGTTTACATCGCTCATACGATCCAGCATGCGGCCACCGACCACCGTGCCCAGCATGGATAGGGGAATAGCGACCGCGAAGACCTGCCATGATGGAAGCCCCTTGGCACCGCCGGCGAAAAGGGGCGCGCCATAGACTAAGACCTTGGCCAAATGGCTGAAAACCTGTGTCGCGGCCTTCGTGGCGACAATGGCATGCCGGGTCAGGACGGTACGGACAAAGAAGATGTCCAGCAGGGGTCCGGCCACCCCAGCCGTGAGGTTAAGTCCTGTCACCAGGAAGCCCGAGGTGAGGGCATGAAGCGGCTTTTCTGCATCCAGCCTCAGCCAGGATTGTGGAATCCACAGCAGGCCTGGGACCAATCCCAGCATGAGGAACAGCAGCATTTTAGACGGGGTAAACGCGATGATGGCTACGGCAAATCCCGCCGCCACTGAGGCTAGGCCATAGAACCCCACAATGCCCCAGCGGACATGCCGGACATGCAGGATGGCCCGCCAGCCATTGGCCACCACTTGCAAAATGCCATGGGTGACGAAGGCGGCTGAGACCGGCATGAGGAAGGCTAGCCCCCCCATCAGCACCAGGCCACCGGCCATACCAAAGACCCCTGATAGGGTCGCGGTCAGAAAGGCCAGGACAGCCAGGATTGCGCCGCCGGCGACGGCGCTCAACCGCCGACCTTTTTGTAAAAGAGGACGGTTCCGGTTAGGACCCCATCGGGCATGAGGGCATAGTCGGGAATCACGCCGGCCCGGGTCCAGCCTGCCTGGATATAGAGCCGCTCGGCAGCGCTACCTTGCGCCGTATCAAGGGTCAGCAGAGTCAGGCCCAGATCGCGGGCAGCCTGTTCCGCGGCGACCAGCAAGGCCGTCCCGATGCCCTGCCGTCGACCGCGCCGATGGACCAGCATCTTGGCGACATCGCCCCGGTGAGGTTGGTTGTCGACGCCAGCCGGTACCACTTGAACCACGCCGAGAATGCCCTGGGCATCAGCCGCCGTAATCACCACCCGCCCGTCGGTATCAGCGGCATCGGCCACACCGCACCAGAAATCTTCGGCCCGTTCGAGAGTCAGGTCTGCCATGAAGCTGACCGAGGCACCACCGTCCACGGCATCCTTCAGCACGGCACCGAGGACGGCGGCCGCATCGCGGACCGCAGCGGGGCTAAGCCTGATGATCTGAAGGGGCTGAAGCATGGACAATTGCTAGGATTACACCTGAAACCCCTTGGGGGTCGAGACGCAGCCAGGGCTGGATGCCCATCAAGATGGTGGATGACAGATTTTCCCGAGGCGCTATGAAGATGGACTGCATATCGGTTGCTCCTGATGGGCCAAATGATCCGACGCCTTGCCTTGGTCCTCTGTCTCCTGCTCCCGTGCAGCCTACCGGCCGTGGGGTTGGCGGGTCAGGTGCGCGTCGCCGTCGCCGCAAACTTCATGGAGCCTGCCCAGGAGATCGCCACCGCCTTCAAGGCGCAGACTGGGAGCACTGTAATCCTGAGCCCAGGCTCAACCGGGCAAGTTTATACCCAGCTGGCGCACGGCGCGCCTTATGAGGTGTTCCTAAGCGCAGACGCTGAGCATCCCGCCAGGGCAGTAGCAGACGGCCTAGCGACCCCCGGAAGCCGCTTCACCTATGCTTTGGGACGGATCGTACTCTATTCGACCCAGTCGGGTCTGGTGGATGGACGCGGCGCTGTGCTCAGTAAGGGCAGCTTTAATAAGCTCGCCCTGGCCGATCCGGCGACGGCACCCTACGGGCAAGCCGCGGTCGAGACCCTTCGCAAGCTCGGTGTTTATGATCGCCTTAGCCCGAAACTGGTCACGGGGGTTTCGATCACCCAGGCCTTCCAGTTCGTGGAGACCGGTGCCGCCGACCTCGGCTTTGTCGCCCTGTCTCAGGTCATTCACAGGCCCGGAGGATCCCGCTGGCTCGTCCCGACCACTGCCCATAGCCCTATCGTCCAGCAGGCCGTGCTGCTGAAAACGGGTGAGCACAATCCCGCAGCCCGAAGTTTCCTTGCCTACCTTAAGTCCGCAAAAGCCCGGGCGATCATGGCCAGCTATGGCTATCAGGTACCCTGACCATGCTGGCGGTCATCTGGACAACTCTACGGTTGGCGACTGTGACAACAGTCCTGCTGATCCTGGTGTCTACGCCCATAGCCTGGGGGCTCGCCCGTAGGCGCAGCTGGTGGAAGGATGTGCTGGGGGCGATCCTGTCCCTGCCCATCGTCCTGCCTCCCACCGTCCTGGGCTTTTACCTGCTGCTGGCCCTAGCGCCCCAGAGCCCACTGATGGCCCTGCTTCATCCCTTCGGTATCCGGTCCCTGGCCTTCACCTTCACCGGCCTGGTCATCGGCTCCATGGTCTATTCCCTGCCCTTCGCCATCACCCCGATCCGCAACGCATTTGAAGCCATGGGCGAAGGCCCCATGGAGGCCGCGGCCACCCTGCGGGCCTCGCCCTTGGACGCCTTTTTCTCAGTGGCCGTCCCCCAGGCTAGGCGGGGGTTCGCCAGCGCCGCCATTCTTGTGTTTGCGCATACTGTGGGCGAGTTCGGCGTGGTGCTGATGATCGGTGGTGCCATTCCGGGCCAGACCGAAGTGGTCTCTGTCCGGATTTACCAGCTGGTAGAGTCCCTTAAGTTCGATGAGGCCCACCTGCTGGCGGCCGGACTTCTTGCCTTCGCCTTCTGCGTTCTGATGGTCATTTCCATCCTGGATCGACCGGAGAAGACACCATGACCCGGGGCCTCGAAGCACGGCTTTTAGGACAGGTCGGCACCCTGACCCTGGATGTGACCCTTTCCCTGCCCCCAGCCGGGGTCACGGCCCTGACCGGACCCTCGGGCAGCGGGAAGTCGACCCTGATCCGGGCCCTGGCCGGTCTGACCCGTCTGAAGGGCCAGGTGCGGATTGGTGACGAGACCTGGCAGGACGAGGGCCTGTTCAAGCCATCCCACCAGCGGGCGATCGGCGTCGTCTTTCAGGATGCGGGTCTGCTGTCGCACCTGACCGTTCGCGGCAATCTGGATTTTGGGCTCAGGCGGGCACCTCAACCCCACGTCATCCGGTTCGATGATGTGGTGGACCTGATGGGGCTGTCCCATCTTATCGACCGCAAGACGGCCCATCTATCTGGGGGTGAACGGCAGAGGGTGGCCATGGCCCGGGCCTTGCTGACCCAGCCACGTCTTCTGCTAATGGATGAGCCCCTGGCCAGCCTGGACCCGGACAGCAAAGCCTCGATACTGCCCTATCTTCAGGCCCTGCATCAGACCTTGGCCCTGCCCGTCCTCTATGTAGCCCACGACCGCGAAGAGATCGCAGCCATAGCCGACCGGATCGCGGTCATGACCGCAGGCGCAGTTATAGGTGTGGAAGATATCATTATAGCCCCGTCACTTGAAGGACGGTCCAGGGCCGAGATCGAGGCCCTGGCACAGGCAGCCCTCGACGCAGGGCTTTTGCCCCGCGTCAGATCCTAAGCCTTATTTTACCGGCAGACTGTCTGCCCCGGCGCAGGCGGCTGCCAGCAGGGCCTTATCCTCTGCGGACTCGACCTTCTTCGGTGCCGCCGACCGCCAGTCGTCGGCAATGGCCAGAGGTTTCTTCGGCGAGTAACCAGAGACCAGGATCATATTGCTGGCCTTGCAGTCCAGGGCGACAACAGACCCAACCCCATCGGCAGCACCGGGTGCAGACGGCCCCATACGCGGCGAGGCCCCGACCTTGCCAACGGCAGAGAGCACGACAACCCGCTGGGACTTGGCATCCCGATAGGAATAGTCCGCGTCATAAGACCACTGCAGATTACTGGCGCTAACCTCGGTATAGCCCTTCCAGGTTTCCGCCTGGGCCAAACTGGCTGTCGCCAAGGTCGAAAATAGAGCGATGGCAATGATGCGACGCATGATGAGTTTCCTTTAAAATCCCTCGGCGCGGACCCTAGCGGGAGAGCCTTGAGCATCCAAACGCTTTTATACAGAGAAAATTCGAAGGCCTGTCGCCTTGACTCCGCCGGTCGTCATCCCTAACTCCCCAGCGGGTTTGGCACTCATGGGCCGCTAGTGCTAACAGCGCCCCTAAAGGTCATCCCGACCCATACATCAACCGTTCCGAACGGAGAGAGAAAGACATGGCGTTTCGTCCCCTGGGAGATCGCGTGCTGATCAAGCGCATCGAAGAAGAAGAAAAGACCAAGGGCGGGATCATCATTCCCGACACCGCAAAGGAAAAGCCGCAAGAAGGCGAAGTCGTCGCCGTCGGCCCTGGTGCCCGTGATGACAGCGGTAAGGTCCAGCCCCTGGACGTCAAGAAGGGCGACCGCATCCTTTTCGGCAAGTGGTCCGGCACCGAAGTGAAGATCGACGGTCAGGACCTCCTGATTATGAAGGAAAGCGACGTTCTGGGCGTTGTTGAATAGCCCACGACGAACGTCTCCTATCCCAACACACATTTGAAAGAGCACACAGAAAATGGCCGCTAAAGACGTCTATTTCGGTTCCGACGCGCGCGATCGCATGCTGCGCGGCGTGAACATCCTCGCCAACGCCGTGAAGGTCACCCTGGGTCCTAAGGGCCGCAATGTGGTGATTGAAAAGTCCTTCGGCGCTCCCCGTTCCACCAAGGACGGCGTCTCCGTCGCCAAGGAAATCGAACTGGCCGATAAGTTCGAGAACCTCGGCGCCCAGATGATCCGGGAAGTCGCTTCCAAGACCAATGACAAGGCCGGCGATGGCACCACCACCGCAACGGTTCTGGCTCAAGCCATTGTCACCGAAGGCCTCAAGGCCGTCGCGGCCGGTATGAACCCGATGGACCTGAAGCGCGGCGTCGACAAGGCCGTGACCAAGGTCGTTGAGGAAATCAAGAACACCTCGCGCAAAGTCACCGCCAACTCCGAAATCGCCCAGGTCGGCACCATCTCGGCCAATGGCGACGCCGCCGTCGGCGATATGATCGCCAAGGCCATGGACAAGGTCGGCAATGAAGGCGTGATCACGGTTGAAGAAGCCAAGACCGCCGAAACCGAACTCGACGTCGTCGAAGGCATGCAGTTCGACCGGGGCTATCTGTCCCCCTACTTCATCACCAACGCCGAAAAGATGGAAGTCGAGCTCGACGAGCCCCTCATCCTGCTCTTCGAAAAGAAGCTGACCTCCCTGCAGCCTCTGCTGCCAGTGTTGGAAGCTGTGGTTCAGTCGGGTCGTCCCCTGCTGATCATCGCCGAAGACGTTGAAGGCGAAGCCCTGGCCACCCTGGTGGTCAACAAGCTGCGCGGCGGCCTGCGGGTCGCAGCTGTCAAGGCTCCTGGCTTCGGCGATCGCCGCAAGGCCATGCTGGAAGACATCGCCATCCTCACGGGCGGCGAACTGATCAGCGAAGACCTCGGCATCAAGCTGGAAAATGTCACCCTGGAAATGCTGGGCAAGGCCAAGAAGGTCTCCATCACTAAGGACGACACCACCATTGTTGATGGCTCCGGCGCCAAGGACGGCATTGAAGCCCGTATCGGCCAAATCAAGCGTCAGATCGAAGACACCTCGTCTGACTATGACAAAGAAAAGCTGCAAGAGCGTCTGGCCAAGCTGGCCGGTGGCGTTGCAGTCATCCGCGTCGGCGGTTCGACCGAAGTCGAAGTGAAGGAACGTAAGGACCGCGTTGACGACGCCCTGAACGCCACCCGCGCTGCGGTGGAAGAAGGCATCGTCCCCGGCGGTGGTGTTGCTCTACTGAAGGCCTCCAAGGTTCTGGACGGCTTTAAGGGTGACAATGCCGATCAGGAAGCTGGCGTGGCCATCGTCCGTCGCGCCCTGCAAGCTCCGATCCGTCAGATCGCCGAAAACGCCGGCGTTGAAGGCTCGATCGTTGTTGGCAAGGTGCTGGAAAACGCCTCCGCGTCTTTCGGTTTCAACGCCCAGACCGAAGAGTATGTCGACATGATCGCAGCTGGCGTCATGGACCCCGCCAAGGTGGTCCGTACGGCTCTGCAGGATGCGGCCTCCATCGCCGGCCTGATGATCACCACCGAAGCTGCGATCGTCGAAAGCCCCAAGAAGGGTAACGGCGGCGGCGGCGGCATGCCCGGTGGCGGCATGGGCGGCATGGGCGACATGGACTTCTAAGTCCAAACCCAGTCGAACAAGATTGAGGGCGGCGCTGAAAGGCTCCGCCCTTTTTCTTTGCCTAATGTCTAGCTGCGTCGAGGGGTCAGATCGCCGATCACCATGGCGCCCACCCAATTGGCAAGGCCGGTGACAATGGCGGCTAGGACGCCCGCCATCAGGCCTTGAACCACAAAGCCTTTGAGGAGGAAGGCCACCAGCAGGATCATGCCGGCGTTCAAGACCAGCAAAAATAGCCCCAGGGTGATAATGGTCAGGGGTAGGGTCAAGATCACCAATATTGGCCGGACAATGGCGTTGACGACCCCAAGCAGCAGGGCTGCAAGCACCAGGGTCGTGGTCGTGTCATAGGAAACCCCCGGAACAAAGTGCGCGGCAAGGGCCAAACCGACGGCACCGAAGGCCAGTCGCACGAGGAATTTGAACATGTCTGCGTCTCCCAGAGGGGGGCTATTTCCATGAAACATGGCCCTAGAGTACCGTGCGCGCAATGTTTCCCTTTTTAGCCACCACCCCAGCGGCGGGCCTAGGCGACCGCTAAGGTGAGATCGGGAATGGTCTGGGACAGCCTGCCGCCCACGCGGAGGGGTTCGACCCTTACGGCCAGACCGGTTCGGTCGTCGGTTTCCACATAGACGCCGCACACGGTTGCGGGGCCTTCCGCAGGCTTATAGCGGCCGCCGGCTATGCGGGTGGTGAAGCGACGGAGGGGCTCTTCCTTCTGATTGCCAATGACGCTGTCATAGTCGGCGCAGGCCCCGGCATCGGTCTGATAGGCCGTGCCGCCATTGAGTATCTGGCAGTCTGCAGTAGGTACGTGGGTATGGGTCCCCACCACAAGGCTGGCGCGGCCATCGCAGAAATGACCCATGGCCATCTTCTCTGAGGTTGCCTCCGCATGCATGTCGACGACGACGGCATCGGCGGCCATGCCCAGGGGACACTTTTCCAGCTCCCGGTCCACAGCGTTGAAGGGGTCGTCCAGGCTGTCCATATGCACACGGCCCAGCAGGTTGATCACCAGGATACGCTTGCCACTGTCGGTCTCGAACAGGTTTGCCCCCCGGCCTGGCGCATCAGACAGGACCGAATAGTTTAGCGGCCGGATCAGGCGGGGTTCGCGGACAATATAGGTCAGGGCTTCCTTTTGGTCCCAGGAATGGTTGCCCAGGGTCAGGCAGTCAGCACCCGCCTCAAACAGTTCCCGAGCGGTATTTTCGGTAATACCAAAGCCCGCAGCCGCATTCTCGGCATTGACGATGACGAACTCCAGGCCCAGGCGGCGCTTGAGGTCTGGCAGGTGATCTGCCAGTCCGTCGCGACCAGCACGTCCCACCACATCACCGAAAAAAGCAAAGCGCATCCGAAAGGTCCTAGGTTCTTTGCGGCACGATATAGCCGATTTCCGTGAGAATGGCGTCGAGGGATTGATCGAATTCATCCATGGGCACGCAATCCACTTCTTGCTTTGCGTAGGCAAGGCCAATGGCCAGGATCTGACCAGCCTGCCTAAGACTCTGGAGGGTCCGGTCATAGAAGCCACCACCCTGCCCTAACCTCCCGCCCTGGCGATCAAAGGCCAGGAGGGGGAGAATAAGCACGTCTGGCACCAGGGGTGCAGCGGCCTCGGTCGGCGCGGCCATGCCCATGACATCAAGGGCAAGGGCGTCGCCTTCGCAATAGGCGCGAAAGACCATAGGGGCTGCGGGCATAACGCAGACCGGCATGGCGAGCACAGCGCCTCGGGCCTGAAGGGCCTTTAAGACCGGACCAGGATCAATCTCACTCCCAGTCGGCAGATAGCCCCCGACCACGGCAGGCCGCAGATCAGGGGGCAAATGGGCCGCGGCGGCTTCGGCAGAGTCACGCGCCTGATCAGCTAATTTGCGGCGCAGGGACCTCTGGACGCGGCGAAGGTCATGCTTTGAGGTCATTTAGACCCTTACATAGGTCGGGTGGCGGCGCCGCGAGGACCGTGAAGGGCGGTTTAATCCCCTCGACCTGGTAAACCAGGTGGGCGCCGTAATGCCCAGGCCCACGGGCCAAGACAGGGACAGCTCCCTTCGAGACAATTAAGGTCGCTGGGATATGTTGCCTTCGACGCGAGCCGCAGCAAGACCCGCCGCTTGATAGAATAGGGCATTGTGCGGAAATTGTCAGAGGCGATCTCGCCTTTATTCCGCAGCCAGTTTTTCCAGCTTCCGGGCAGCGTTCTCCAGGGCCAAGGTAGAGCGCGTTTCTAAGCGAGCATATTCCGATTGCAGGCGGGCGTGTTCGGTCTGCATGACAGAGAGCCGCGCCCGGGCATCGGTCAGCTCATCGGCCAGCAGCAAGGCACCCATAAGAAACAGCCGCGTATCGCCAAGCTGGCCCATATCTTTGGAGACGCTTCGTACCTGCACATCGAACAGGCGCGCCAACTCCATAAGATGCGCCTCCTGACCGTCTTCGCAGCCCACAGCATAGGGACGACCATTAACAGTGACCGTGACCTGAGCCATCAGGCATTCTCCCCTTGCGATTCCAAAGCGGCATTGATCTCTGCGATCGCCTTGGCCAATGCTGTGGAGGCCTCCGCGCCCGCCGCCTCTAGTTCTTTTTCACGGGCTCTGGATATGGCAAGTTCCTGGGCAAGGCGGTCCTGATCGCCCCTAGAGGCAGCGGCCTGGGGGGCGTTTGAGCGCAGTTTTTGCTCCACTGACGAAATCGCACGATCCAACCGTTTGACGGCCTGATCAAATAGGCTCTCCTCGCGGTCCATGTTCCTCTCCGTAGTGTGACTATAAGACTATAGACCTGCCTGGGCGACGTCTGAAACCCGTTACCTTCCTTGACCCCTATTCGCTTGCGTGCGACCCCGCGCCAGAACGTTATTTTGTAAGCTCCGGAACTCTAAAATGCCCGCGCCTCTCCAGACCATGGCCAACGCAATCCGCGTCCTTTCTATGGATGCTGTTCACCATGCGAAATCTGGCCACCAGGGTATGCCCCTAGGCATGGCTGATGTCGCCACTGTGCTTTGGACCAAGTTCCTGAAGTACGACCCGGCACGTCCGACTTGGGCAGACCGCGACCGATTCGTTTTGTCCGCCGGGCATGGCTCCATGCTGCTCTATTCCCTGCTGCATCTGACCGGCTTTAAGGCCATGACCATGGAGCAGATCCGCAACTTCCGTCAGTGGGGGTCTAATACCCCTGGCCACCCGGAATACGGCCACACCCCCGGTGTCGAGACGACCACGGGCCCCCTGGGTCAAGGCATAGCCACTGCGGTTGGCATGGCCATGGCGGAACGTCATCTGGCGAACCGTTTCGGCGGAGGCCTGGTTGACCATCGCACCTGGGTGATCGCTGGCGACGGCTGCCTTATGGAGGGGATCAGCCATGAAGCAGCCTCTCTGGCTGGACGCCTGCAGCTGAGCAAGCTGACTGTCCTGTTCGACGACAACAACACCACCATCGATGGCTATGCCACCATCGCCGAGACCGGCGATCAGCTGGCGCGGTTCAAGGCCTATGGCTGGGCAGTTAAGGCCGTCGACGGCCACGACTTTGCTAAGATCGCAGCGGCTATGCGCTGGGCGACCAAACAGGACCGTCCCACCCTGATTGCCTGTAAGACCAAGATTTCCAAGGGTGCCGGTCCCAAGGAAGCCGATCCCCACAGCCACGGCTATGCCCTAATGGATGCCGAGATCGCCGATGCCCGCAAGGCCATGGGCTGGGACCTGCCCCCCTTTGAGCTGCCTGAAGAGGTGGTCAAATCCTGGCGCTCAGCAGGGCGCAAGGCCGGCCGTGAGCGCAAGGCCTGGCAATCGCGCCTGGACGGCTCAAATCTGAAACCTGACTTTGATCGCGCCATGAACGGCGACCTACCCGTAGACGCCTTTGCGACCCTGGATGCCTATATGGCTCAGGCGGTCGCCACAAAACCTGCAGCCGCGACCCGCCAGCACTCTGGATCAGCCTTGGAGCACCTTGTTCCGGCCATTCCAGAACTGATCGGTGGCTCGGCCGATCTGACTGGATCCAACAACACTTATGTCAAAGGCACCAAGGCCTTCGACCTTCCAGACTATGACGGGCGCTATGTGCACTATGGCGTCCGCGAACACGGCATGGCCGCGGCGATGAACGGCATGGCCCTGCACGGGGGGATTATTCCCTTTTCTGGGGCCTTCCTGGTGTTCTCAGACTATAGCCGCCCCGCCATCCGCTTGGGGGCCCTGATGGGAACCCGGGTGATCCACGTGATGACCCATGATTCGATTGGCGTTGGTGAAGACGGACCAACTCACCAACCTGTGGAGCATGTGGGCGCTCTGCGGATGATCCCAAATCTCAATGTCTATCGTCCTGCAGACGCTGTGGAAGCCGCTGAGTGCTGGAAGCTGGCCCTGTCCACCAAGACCACACCGTCGGTCATGGCCCTATCCCGCCAGAAGGTCCCCGCTGTACGGACAGAGGCAGCAGCTGAAAACCTGTCGGCGAGGGGTGCCTATGAGCTCAAGGCCGCCAGCGGCGCAGCCAAGGTGACGATTTTCGCGTCCGGGACAGAGGTCTCTATCGCCGTTGCAGCACGGGACATACTGGAGTCCGAAGGCGTGCCGACCCGGGTGGTTTCGACTCCTTGCTGGGACCTGTTCGAGACACAGACGGCGAAATACAAGGCCGACGTCATTGGCAAGGCACCAGTCCGTGTCGCCGTAGAAGCCCAGGTTTCCTACGGCTGGGAGCGGTTCATCGGTGAGACCGGGGCCTTTGTGGGCATGACAGGTTTTGGGGCCAGCGCCCCGGCGGAGCGGCTCTATAAGGAATTCGGCATCACCGCCGACGCTGTGGTTGCCGCCGCAAAGGCTCAGCTCGGATAGGACCTAACAATGCGCTTTGGAACCCCCCTCTCGCCGTCAGCCGTCCGGGTCATGCTGCTGGGATGTGGCGAACTGGGCAAGGAAGTGGCCATAGAGCTGCAGAGGCTGGGTTGCGAGGTGATCGGCGTTGATCGCTATGCCAATGCGCCAGCCATGCAGGTGGCCCATCGCAGCCATGTGATCGCCATGACCGATGCTGCTGCGCTGCGCGCCCTGGTGGAGGCAGAGCGTCCCCACTTGATCGTGCCAGAGATCGAAGCCATCGCCACTGACGAGCTGGCTAGGATCGAAGCCGATGGCCTGGCCACAGTCATTCCCACCGCCCGCGCTGCCCAACTGACTATGAACCGAGAAGGCATTCGTAGGTTGGCAGCCGAGACCCTTGGGCTGCCTACTAGCGCCTATGCCTTTGCATCCAGCGAGGCGGACTTGGCGAAAGCCGCAGCCGAAGTCACTGGCTTTCCCTGCTTTATCAAGCCGGTGATGAGTTCATCTGGCAAGGGTCAGTCTTTTGTCGAGGGCCCTGAAGACGTTGCAGCCGCCTGGGCCTATGCCCTGTCGGCCGGTCGGGTCTCTGAAGCCAAGGTCATTGTCGAGGGCCGGGTGGATTTTGACTTCGAAATTACCCAACTGACCATCCGCGCCAAGGACGCCCAGGGCGCTATTCAGACGCACTTTTGCGCGCCGATCGGCCACAGGCAGGTCAAGGGCGACTATGTGGAATCCTGGCAGCCCCAGGCCATGTCTCCCGCTGCTCTTGACCGCGCCAGGGCCATAGCCAGGGCAGTGACCGACAATCTGGGCGGGCTGGGCCTGTTTGGGGTGGAGCTGTTCGTCAAGGGCGATGAGGTCTGGTTCTCCGAGGTCAGCCCTCGACCCCACGATACCGGCCTGGTCACCCTGGCAACCCAGACCTTTAGCGAATTCGCCCTCCACGCCCGGGCCATCCTCGGGCTTCCGGTAGACGCAAGTCTGCGCGAGCCGGGGGCCAGCGCCGTGATCTATGGTGGCCTGGAAGGTATGGGCGTCGCCTATGAGGGCGTTGCCGAAGCCCTGGCGACTCCCGGGACAGACCTGCGGCTATTTGGGAAACCAGAGGCCTTTGAGCGCCGCCGTATGGGGGTGGCCCTGGCGCGGGCTAAGGACACAGATGAAGCCCGCCGCCTCGCTAAGTCTGCCGCAGACAAGGTCAGAGTCGTGCCCGGCTAGGCGACCGTGCGCCTTTATTCATGGCCTTGGGATCGATCCGCGCGCACAAGGGGTTGACTTCCCGACGCTCAACCCGAAAAACGCGCCCAATTCAAAGTCATCCGATGAAGGAGTCCTCCATGGCCGTTCGCGTCGCAATCAATGGATTTGGCCGTATCGGCCGCCTGGTCCTGCGTTCGATCGTGGAACATGGTCGCAAGGACATTGAGGTCGTGGCGATCAACGATCTGGGATCGGTGGAAACCAATGCCCACCTGCTGCGCTATGACAGCGTCCACGGGCGGTTCCCAGGCACCGTCACGGTTGATGGCGACACCATTGATGTGGGCTTTGGCAAGATCAAGGTCACCGCCATTCGCAATCCAGCAGAGCTGCCGCACCGCGAGTTAGGCGTCGATATCGCCCTGGAATGTACGGGCCTCTTTACCTCCAAGGACAAGGCCAAGGCCCACCTGGACGCAGGTGCCAAGCGCGTCCTGGTTTCAGCGCCTTGTACCGATGCCGACAAGACCATCGTCTTCGGCGTGAACCACAACACCCTGACCAAGGATGACCTGATCGTCTCCAATGCCTCATGCACCACCAACTGCCTGGCACCTATCGCCAAGGTCCTGCACGAGCTGGCCGGGATTGAGCGTGGCTATATGACCACCATCCACTCGTATACCGGCGACCAGCCGACCCTGGACACCATGCACTCGGACCTCTACCGGGCCCGGGCCGCCGCCATGTCCATGATCCCCACCTCCACCGGTGCCGCCAAGGCCCTGGGTCTGGTGATCCCGGAACTCAACGGTAAGCTGGACGGCTCGTCGATCCGCGTGCCCACCCCCAATGTTTCGGTGGTGGACCTGACCTGGGTGCCCGGCCGCAAGCTGACCAAGGAAGAGATCAATGAGGCCCTGATCGCCGCCGCCAATGGCCCGCTCAAGGGCGTCCTGGCTGTGACCCATGATCCCCTGGTCTCCATCGACTTCAATCACGCTCCGGCCTCGTCCACCGCCGCCCTGGCTCAGACCCAAGTCATCGACGGCGGCCTAGGTCGCGTCCTCAGCTGGTATGACAATGAGTGGGGCTTCTCGACCCGGATGAGCGACACAGCCCTGGCTATGGCGGCTTTGATCTAAGCCCAGATGACCTTCTCGACCCTCGACGACGCAGATCTGGTAGGTAAGCGCGCCCTGGTGCGGGTGGACTTCAACGTCCCCATGCATGAGGGGCAGGTCACCGACGACACCCGTCTGCGGGCGGCTGTTCCCACCATTGAAAGGCTGAGGACTGGAGGGGCCAAGGTCATACTCCTGGCGCACTTTGATCGTCCCAAAGGTCGCTGGGTCGAAGCCATGAGCCTGGCGCCCATCGCCCCGGCCCTGGCCAAGGTTTTGGGACATCCGGTCGCCTTCGCTCCAGACTGTGTCGGTAAGGATGCCGCAGCGGCGGTAGACGCCATGAAGGCCGGAGACGTCCTCCTGCTGGAAAACGTACGCTTCTACCCTGGGGAAGAGGCCAACGACCAAGCCTTCGCACAGGCCCTTGCTGAAAACGGCGATCTCTATGTGAATGACGCCTTTTCGGCGGCCCACCGGGCCCACGCCTCCACCGAAGGCCTCGCCCACCTGCTACCCGCCTATGCCGGCGAGCAGATGCGGCTAGAGTTATCAGCCCTTGACGCCGCCCTGGGTCGCCCTCAGCGGCCGGTCATGGGCATTGTTGGCGGCTCCAAGGTTTCCACTAAGCTCGACCTGCTGCGTAACCTAGTGACCAAGCTGGACAAGCTGGCCATTGGTGGTGGTATGGCCAATACCTTCCTCTACGCCCAAGGCCATGATGTTGGAGCCTCCTACTGCGAAAAGGACATGGCTGATACAGCGCGGGACATCATCCGTCTGGCCGGCCAGAACAATTGCAAACTCTTCCTGCCCCTCGACATCGTTGTTGCTGAGAAAATCGCCCCAGGGGCACCGGCCAGGGTGCGCCATCTGGGTGCCCTGGACGATGACGAACGCATTCTCGATGCCGGTCCCGAAACAGTGGAGCGGCTGTGTCGCGCCATGGCCAATTCCAAGACTCTGATCTGGAATGGCCCCTTGGGCGTCTTCGAAGTCCCTCCCTTCGATAAGGGAACGGTGACGGCTGCCAAATATGCGGCAGACCTGGTTAAGGCTGGTAAGCTGGTGGCTGTGGCCGGCGGTGGCGATACCGTAGCTGCTCTGCACGCTGCGGGGGTTGCAGATGCGCTCACCTTCGTCTCGACCGCAGGTGGCGCCTTTCTTGAATGGATGGAAGGCAAGGAGCTGCCCGGCGTGGCGGCCTTGTCAAAACAGAACAAGCGATAGCTGGAGCGCGCACCATGGCCCGGGTCACACTGAGACAACTCCTCGATCATGCCGCTGAGCAAGGCTATGGGGTTCCCGCCTTCAACATCAACAATATGGAGCAGGGATTGGCCATTCTTGAGGCCGCCCAGAAGACCGACTCGCCGGTGATTATCCAGGCCAGCCGGGGTGCCCGCTCCTATGCCAATGACATTGTGCTGAAGCATCTGATTGATGCGCTCGCGGAACTGTATCCGCACATTCCGATCTGCATGCACCAGGACCACGGCAATAACGAAGCCACCTGCGCCACGGCCATCCAGTACGGCTTCACCTCGGTGATGATGGACGGCTCCCTGGCCGCCGACGGCAAGACCCCGGCCGATTATGACTACAATGTCCGGGTGACCAAGGCGGTGGTCGACATGGCCCATTGGGTCGGTGCCAGCGTTGAAGGCGAGCTTGGCGTTCTCGGCTCCCTAGAAACCGGCATGGGCGAAAAGGAAGACGGTCACGGCTTTGAGGGCAAGCTTGGCCATGACCAGTTGCTGACCGATCCCGATCAGGCCGTAGATTTCGTCAAGGCCACCAATGTCGACGCGTTGGCCATCGCAATGGGCACCAGCCACGGCGCCTACAAGTTCACCCGCAAGCCGGACGGTGACGTCCTGGCCATGAACGTCATCGAGGAAATCCACCGCCGCCTGCCCAACACCCACCTGGTCATGCATGGCTCGTCCAGCGTGCCTCAAGACCTGCAGGACATCATCAACCAGTATGGCGGCCAAATGCCCCAAACCTGGGGCGTGCCGGTGGAAGAGATCCAGCGGGGCATTAAGCACGGCGTCCGCAAGATCAATATCGATACCGACAATCGCATGGCCATGACGGGCGCCATCCGCAAGATACTGGTGGAAAACCCCGGCGAATTTGATCCGCGGAAGTATCTCAAGCCCGCCATGGACGCCATGAAGGCGGTCTGCCTGCAGCGCTTCGAGGAATTCGGCACGGCAGGACAGGCCTCAAAGATCCGTCCGATCCCGCTCTCAGAGATGTCCAAGCGCTATGCTTCGGGCGAGCTGGCTCCGAAAATCGGCTGATACGGTAAACGGACGGGCAGACTGAGGCCGCCCGCGCCCTTAGCCTCAGTCGACGTTCGCGCCGCGCATTTCCTTCACGAACAGGCCGCCCACCACAACGGTGAAGGCGGCGACAGCGATCGGGTACCAGAGACCGTAATAGATATTGCCCGTGGCCGCGACCATGGCGAAGGCCGTTGTGGGCAGGAAACCGCCGAACCATCCATTGCCCACATGATAGGGCAGGCTCATGGAGGTATAGCGCACCTGGGCCGGGAACATTTCCACCAGGGCGGCTGCGACCGGGCCATAGACCATGGTCACATAGAGCACCAAGAGGAAGAGCAGGCCCACCACCTTGGGCTTGTCCATCTTCGCGGGATCGGACTTGGCGGGATAACCCGCCTTGGCGAGCTCAGCGGTCAGGGCCTTGCCCCAGCTGGTCTTGGCCGCAGTGAAGGCTTTTTTCTCCAGGCGCTGGCCATCAAAGCTGGCGACCGTGGCCGTGCCAATCTTTATGGACGCGACCGTGCCGGGGGCGGCGGCCTGGTTGGCATAGGAAATACCGGCAGTGGCCAGGGCGGTCTTGGCGATGTCACAGGACTTGGCGAAGGTCTGCTTGCCCACGGGATCGAACTGGAAGGTGCAGTCGGCGGGATCGGCAATCACCGTCACCGGAGCTGAGGCCGTGGCGGCCGCCAGTTGCGGATTGGCAGCGACAGTCAGGGCCTTGAAGATCGGGAAATAGGTCAGGGCGGCCAACAGGCATCCCAGCAGGATGATGGGCTTGCGGCCAATCTTGTCCGACAGCCAACCAAAGATCACGAAGAACGGGGTACCGATTAGCAGGGCCAAAGCTACCAGCTCATTGGTCAGGACGCCGTCGACCTTGAGGGTCTTTTCCAGGAAGAACAGGGCGTAGAACTGGCCGGTATACCAGACCACGGCTTGGCCTGCGGTGAGGCCCAGTAGGGCCAGGATCACCAGTTTCAGATTGCTCCACTTGCCAAAGGCGTCGGTCAGGGGGGCCTTGGAGGTGGTGCCTTCATCCACCATGCGTTGGAAGACCGGACTTTCGTTTAACTTTAAACGAATCCATAGACTGACCGCCAGAAGCACGCTGGAAACCAGGAAGGGTACCCGCCAGCCCCAGGCCTTGAAGGCGTCTTCACCCACCCGAGTGCGGACCAGAATAATGACGATCAGGGACAGGAAAAGGCCCAGGGTTGCCGTGGTTTGGATCCAGCTGGTGTAGAAGCCGCGACGCCCGGCCGGCGCATGCTCGGCAACATAGGTGGCCGCGCCGCCATACTCACCGCCTAGGGCCAGCCCCTGGACGAGGCGCATGACGATCAGGGCGATGGGGGCCGCGACGCCGATGGTCTTGTAATCGGGCAGCAGGCCCACGGCGAAGGTCGACAGACCCATGAGCAGCATGGTGACCAGGAAGGTGTTCTTCCGACCCCAGAGATCCCCCAGCCGCCCAAAGACCAGGGCACCGAAAGGCCGCACGGCAAAACCCGCGGCAAAGGCCATAAGGGCAAAGATATAGCCGGTGGTCTCATTTACCCCGGAGAAGAAATGGCCGGTGATGAAGCTGGCCAGGGAGCCATAGAGATAGAAGTCATACCATTCGAAAATGGTACCGGCCGAGGACGCGCCGATGATCAGGCCATCATTGCGCGGGCCCGCCTTTGCGGTGTCTATGGTCATGGTTCCCTCCCAGGTGTTTAGCGGGAGGTTAGGGGCGGAAACTTCAGCGGTCCAGGGGCGTCAGCGCCTTCATTTGCAATCCCGCCCAGACACTTGCCGGACGATCGGCCAGCCGCTCGGCACACAGGTTACGGGCAAGAGCCGTCTCTCCGGCACGGATCGCCGAGACCAGCAAGGTGCGTTGGAAAACATCGCGCTGGGCATGGCTGCCGCCGAAAATGGAAAGCTGGTGCCGCACCGGGGCCATGTGTCGAACCACGGCCCCATGATCCTGGCGACCAAAGGCGAGCAAACCCCGGGCAACGGCCAGACCCGCCGTCGCTGTTGCCAGCCAGTTGGACCCTTCCCCGCCCGGCGCACGGACCAGGTCCTCAAGCTCGGCGAGCCTCTGCGCCGCCTCCGTCATCCGTCCGGCCCCAATAAAGGCTAGCAGGGCATGGAGGTCATTGAACACATACCAGGGCGCAGAGTCCTTGGCCGCCCAGGCGTCTGCAAGCCGGGTCCAGCGGTCGCCCACATCGACACCGTCCAGGTGCAACCGCCAGAGCAGGCTGCCAGCATCAGCCATGGAAAGCGCGCTATCGCCGGTGTCGGGGCCGGTGAGGACTGTATCAAGGGCCGCAAAACTACCCTCATGATCCATCAGTTCCAGGCCAAAGAGCGCGCGGTGCCAGGTACAGTGTATGCGCAGCAAGGTGTCTCGGGCCCAGCTGGGGCGGCGCGCCTCCAAGAACCCAAGGCCAGCCTCGGTCCTCCCGAGCATTTCGTTCACATGGGTGAGGGCATGAATGGCCCAGACATCCTGTGGGTCTGAGTCCAAGGCCGCCATGCCGTCCGCCTCGGCCTGCCTATAGTCACCGCATTCTTCCAAGCCAAAGGCCGACATACCCAGGACATAGCCCCTGCGCTCGCCCTCATAATGCGGCAGGGCGCGGGCCACGCGGTCACGCAGGTTTCGCGCCTCACCCAGGAAAAAGTCCAGCTGATGCCCCACCAGAAGGGCTAGGGCGTCGGTCGGCGCCTCGGCCAGACTCGCGTCGAGGATACGGCTAGCCGCGTGCCAGTCTCCCTTGATCCAAGCGTCAATGGCCGCCGCATGGGCCCGCTCTTCCGCCGTTTCGGGCCTAGCCCCTTGCAAGGCGCGGACGCCGCTGAAAGCGTCGCGTCGCTCACTGGCCATCAGACCCAGATAGCCGCGCAGCGCCTTGGGCATGAAGGCCTCTGGATCCTGCGCCATGGCCGAATGGGTGGTCGCCACCACCAGAGGATCAAACCGGAAGAGGTGGTCGATGGCGGCTTGCATCAGGTGGGGAGAAGCTTGGGGCATGCGGGCTCCTTAGAAGCTAGACCCAGGGGTCAGCAAAAATGCCGTCTCCTCCGGGGTCGAGGTCCGCCCAAGAATGGCGTTACGATGGGGAAAGCGACCAAAGCGATCAATGACAGCCTTGTGGCGCAGTTCAAAGTCGAGGTTCCGTTCTAGGCCTGGATGGGAGAACAGGCGGACAGCCTCAACATGAATGAGGGCGGACTCGCTGTGCATGTAGGGCATGTAGAGGAAGGCTCGGGCGTCTGGTTCCAGGCCTTGATCTGCGCCCTGCTCCACAGCGGTTTGTGCCAGGATGAGAGCCAGGGGATCATTGCCGAAGGACTCAGGCTTTTCCCGGTAGATATTCCGGGAAAACTGGTCGATCACGATGACTTCCGCCAGCCGTCCCTTCGGGGTCGCGCGCCAGGACCAAAGCTCGCCACGCACAGCGGCGTTCAGAACCTCTCCAAACCGGTTGGCGACGTCTGCGTCAAAGGCCTCGGATTTCTGAAACCAAGCCTTGGGGGTTATTTCATGAAACCAGAAATCGAGAACACTGTCTGCTGAGGCCAGGGGCATTCTGCATAACTCTCTCCCCACTCAGGGGTCTTGGATACAGCAAAAGGGGCGCCCTTGCGGACGCCCCTTCTTATTTAGTTCAATACTAAACTAACCTAAAGATCAGAGAACTTCTTGCCGTCGGCGACAAGCTTTTCAAGGGCGGCGGCGGGCTTGAACTCGTCGCCCATGGTGGCCTGGAACTCCTGCATCTTGGCCAGCACCTTGGCCGCCCCGATCTGGTCGCCGTACCACATGGGGCCACCGCGATAGACCGGCCAGCCATAGCCGTTCTGCCAAACCACATCGATGTCGCTGGCGCGGATGGCCTTGCCCTCTTCGAGGATCTTCATGCCCTCGTTGATCATCGGATAGATGCAGCGCTCGAGGATTTCCTCGTCACCGATGGTGCGGGGATTGGCACCTGACTTGACGATGAAGTCGTGGATTACCTTTTCGGTAAAAGGGCTCGGATTGGCGTTACGGTTCTCATCGTAATCGTAATAGCCGGCACCGGTCTTCTGGCCTCGACGATCGGCTTCACAGAGCACGTCGCGGATGGTGGCACCGTTGGACTTCTCCTTGACCCAGCCGATATCCAGGCCGGCCAGATCGCTCATGGCGAAGGGGCCCATGGGGAAGCCGAAGTCGTAAAGGACGCGATCCACATCCCAGGGCATGGCACCTTCCAGCACCAGCTTCTGAGCTTCCCGCTGGCGGGCGCCGAGAATGCGGTTGCCGACGAAGCCGGGGCAGACGCCGACCAGGGCGGCGACCTTACCGATTTGCTTGGCCAGCTTCATGGAGGTGGCGATCACCGACTTGGAGGTGTGATCAGCACGGACGATTTCCAGCAGCTTCATCACATTGGCTGGGGAGAAGAAGTGCAGGCCAATGACCGCTTCCGGGCGCTTGGTGACCGAGGCAATCTCGTCAATGTTGAGGCCAGAGGTGTTGGTGGCCAGGATTGCGCCGGGTTTGCAGATGGCGTCGAGCTTGGTGAAGATGTCCTTCTTGATGTCCATGCGCTCGAACACGGCCTCGATGACCAGATCGACGTCGGCAAAGGAGTCTTCCATGGAGAGTGAGCCGGTGATCAGGGCCATGCGCTCTTCCACCTGGGCGGCGGTGATGCCGCCACGGGCCGCGGTGCGCTCATAGTTCTTGCGGATGGTGGCCAAGCCACGATCCAGGGGCTCTTGCTTCTGCTCGACGATCACCACGGCAATGCCGACATTGGCAAAGTTCATGGAAATACCGCCGCCCATGGTGCCTGCGCCGATGACGCCGACCTTCTTGATCGGGATCAGGG
>CAITHQ010000156.1 GCA_903892305.1 uncultured Alphaproteobacteria bacterium | reverse complement strand
GCCGAAGTGGTCGTCACTGCGTCTTCAGCCCGCAACAATGATCAGGGTCCCAAGACAGTCCTGAATGCAGACGCCATCGCCGCCGTCGTCTCGGTCAGCCGTGACCCCCGCGACCTGGCCCGTCATGACATCCTGGTCGCCCAGGACCTTTCCGGCGGTCGCTCCGGTGCCAATGGCGGCGGTATCTCCATCGCCGGTTCCAATCCGCGGTTCAACCGCATTGCCGTTGACGGCGTGTCGGCCCAGGACAATTTCGGTCTGGCCCAGGGCGGTCTCACCACTGCACGCGGCCCTGTCAACCTAGATGCCATTGAGCAGTTCGCGGTCGCCGCGGCTCCCACCGATGTCGAGAACGGCGACTTTGTCGGCGGTTCGCTGAACATCGTCATGAAGTCTGGGGGCAACGACTTCCACGGCTCGATCTTCACCAACTATCTGAACGACGGCCTGGTCGGTAAGAAGATCGAAGGCAACCGCATCAAGACGGTGCAGAGCCAGACCAACTATGGTGCCTTCCTCTCTGGCCCGATCATTAAGGACACCCTGTTCTTCGCGGCGTCCTATGAAAACTATGAAACGGTTGATGCGACCCCAACCGGCGTTGCAGGCTCCGGCGCGGCCAACCCCTTCCTGAACGGTTTGACCCAGGCGACCATCGACGGTGTCGTCAACACCTACAACACCAATTACGCTTCCAAGTTCGCCCTGGGCTCGGTCGCCCCCACCGAACCGCAGACCGACAAGAAGTATTCGGCAAAGATCGACTGGAATATCAGCGACAAGCATCGCGCCAGCCTGACCTATCGCTATGCGGAATCGTCTTCGATCCAGCGTACAGACTTGGGCAGCACGACAGCGTCTCTCTCGTCGCACTGGTACAAGCAGTTCAACTCCGACGAAGCCACCACTCTGGAAATCCATTCCAACTGGACGGATCGTTTGACGACCTTTTTCAAGGCCACGACCCGCGATTATAACAATATGCAGCTGCCGCCCAGCGGCCAGAACTATGCCGATGTCACCGTGTGCACCGCGCCGACTTCGGACGCTATTCTGACCAGCTGTAACTCTCTCTTCAGCTCCGTGCGCTTTGGTCCCGACCAGTTCCGTCACGCAAACGAGCTTCGCGAGCAGGAAATTCGCTATCAGTTCCAGGGCGAATATTCGATCAACAACAACCTGTTCAAGGCAGGCGTCACGGCCCGTCAAGCCAAGCCTTATGACCTGTTCGTTCCGCAGTCGCGCGGCCTCTATTACTTTGACTCCCTGGCCGACTTCGCCGCGGGTAAGGCCAGCAGCCTGACCTATCAGAATGCCGTCACCGGCAATCCGAACGATGCCGCCTTCAAGACCTCCTATTGGACCTATTCGGGCTATGCTCAGGACACCATCAATCTAAGCGACGACATCAAGGTCGCCGCTGGTGTTCGGGTTGATACCTTCAACTATCCCGACAAGCCCATTCTCAACCCGAACTTCAAGGCGCGTAACGGCTACTCTAACCAGAAGACCATTGACGGCATTGTCCTGGTCATGCCCCGCCTGTCTGGCGAGTGGAAGGTGTCTCCTGATTTCAAGGTCAGCGGCGGGTTTGGCCTCTTTGCTGGCGGCACCCCGGACGTTCTGACCGGCGCGCCCTTCTACAACACCGGCTATGCCACGACCTCGGTCACCATCAACCGGACCGCTACGGGCTTCCAGGAAACTACGGGCACCCCAGGCTTCACCACCGCGGTCGGTTCGGCTGGCCTCGACAACCTGACGACGCAAGCGAACTTCGGCTATCAAATGCCGACCCTGATCCAGCAACTGCAACAGGGCACCTTGGGAGGTACGGTCAATATCCCGCCTCTGGGTGAAGTTATCGCCCTGTCGCCCGGCTTCAAAATGCCCAGCACCTACAAGCTCTTCCTGTCTGGGGAATGGCATGTGATGGACGGCTGGCGCCTGACGGCTGACCTGGTCACCACCAAGGTCAACGAGGACCTCACCTATTATGACACCCGGGTCCAACCCCTGGTGGTCAATGGGGTTCAACAGTTCCTGCCCGATGGCCGGATCCGTTATGACGGTCTGGGCGCTGTGGTTGGTAAGAGCTCCGTCAACCTGGGTTCGAACCGCGACATCATCGTCGGCAACACCAAGAAGGGTTCTTCCTACACCGTTGCCTTCAGCGCTTCGAAGTCGTGGGAATGGGGTGGCGATCTGGCCGTTGGCTATTCGCACCAGAAGATGGAAGACTCCGCAGGTGCGGGTATGTTCTTCGGCACCACCGCCGGTTCGCTCTATTCGAGCGTGATCGCCAGTGAAGACCCAAACCGCGATAAGCTGGGCCGCTCGGTCTATGAGATCGGCAATCGCTTCAAGGCGGAATTCGGCTATCGCCACAACTTCTTCGGCGACAACGAAACCCGGGTCAGCATCTTTGCTGAGCGTCAGGACGGCCGTCCCTTCAGCTTCACCATGTCTGACAGCGCCTCTGGCCGTAGCCCGGTCTTTGGTGTGAACCGTACGGCGCAGCTTCTCTATGTGCCTGACTTCCGCGGCGATACGAACACGTCCGACCTCAATGTCGGTCTGGTGACCTTCGCCACCCAAGCCGACTACGACAACTTCAAGCGCGCCTACACCAACTTCGACCTGCCCAACGGTCAGTTGATGGAGAAGTACTCGAAGACCAATGCCCCCGTCGGTCGTATCGACATGCAGCTGAGCCAGGAGCTTCCGACCCTGATCGATGGTCATAAGCTGAAGGTGCAGTTTGATGTCCGCAATGTGCTGAACCTACTCAATAACAACTGGGGTCAGGTGGCGGAATATAGCGACACCATCGGTCTCGCCCGCGTCAGCTGCGCCGACGCCGCCGGCGTCGCCATTCCTGTGACCAATGCGGCCTGCCCGCGTTATCGCTACTCCAGCGTGCCGACCGTGATCAGCAAGACCCGCAATACCGCAGCTTCCCTGTGGTTCATGCAGATCGGCCTGCGCTACCAGTTCTAAGTCTTAGGACTTAAGGCG
>CAITHQ010000155.1 GCA_903892305.1 uncultured Alphaproteobacteria bacterium | reverse complement strand
TTGCAGGATAAGGGTTTCATTGAATCCACCCAAGGCCGCGGCACCTATGTTCGTCGCCCTGCACGTCCTATGACCCTCAACCGTCGTCCGCGCTTCGCTGAGGCTGTCATCTTACAAGGGCGGATCCCGAGTGTTCGGGTCCTGCGACTGGATATCCGGTCGTCCGAGCCCCATGTCGCCGCGGAACTGGGACTGGCGACAGGCGCACCGATTGTCTTCCTTGAGCGGCTGCGCCTTGTCGATGATGAGCCAACGGGGCTTAGCTTGCATCATTTCAGTGCAGAACGGTTTCCAACATTCCCTGAAATGTATCGGGCACGCGGAACGATCACCCAGACCCTGATTGACAGTGGTGTGCCGGACTATACGCGACGCCGCACGTCAATTTCGTCGCGTCTTTCTATGCCTATGGAAGCCGAGCTCCTGCACGTCCCACGCCATATTCCCCTGCTGATCCAGCGCTATCTCAATGTGGATGGCCTGGGACGACCCCTGGAATATGGCGAATCTCGGGGCACAGGCGAGGTCACAGTCGAATTCCCCCCATCCCCCACAGACTGATCATTTGGAGAGTTCCTTGGAGTACGCGCTTAAGAATGCACGCGTCGTAACGCGTGACGAAGACTTCATAGGATCTGTCTTGGTCCGTGACGGCCAGATTGCATCGGTGGATCGTGGCTTAGCACAGACGGGGGAGGACCTAGCTGGTGATGTCCTCATGCCCGGCATTATTGATATCCATACAGACAATCTTGAAAAGCATTTTTACCCGCGCCCAAACATCGACTGGGACCCCGTTTCAGCGGCTGTTGTCCATGATGGCGGGTGTCTGTCTGTTGGCGTCACCACCGTATTCGACTCGCTCAGCCTCGGCTCCTTCAATGGATCAGCGGCCCGGGGAAAGGCGAACCTGCACCGTCTGACGGAGGGTCTCGCCACCGCGGCTAAGGCAGATATGCTCAAGGCAGAGCACCGCATTCATTGGCGCTGTGAGACCACATCGGATGTCTTGCGTGAGTGGCTTCTCGATTTTTCGGAACATCCGATGTCGACCATGTTTTCCCTGATGGATCATACGCCCGGGCAACGCCAGTACCGGAATATCGAAACCTATCTGAGAAACTGGCGCGAAAATGGCATGACCCAGGAGGCGATAGATATTCGGCTGGCCGAATGCCGTGAACGTCAGGCGCGCAATGGCGACACCAATGCCGCCCTGGTGGCTGAGGTCGCCAAGGATAGGTGCGCGACCTTGATCAGTCACGACGATGAGACTGCTGAACATGTTGATCGAGCAGCAGATTTTGGTGCCACAGTCGCGGAATTTCCTGTCACCCTCGAGGCAGCCGCTCGGGCCCAGGCCCGGGGCATGACCATCGTCATGGGAGGGCCGAACCTGATGCGCGGCGGTTCCTATTCCGGAAATGTGCCCGCAGCCGAATTGGCAGAGCATAACCTCTTGGAGGCCTTCGCATCCGATTACGTGCCGCGTAGCCTCATCGAGTGCGCCTTTCGGCTCACAGCTCCGGGCTTTGACTGGTCCCTCGCCAAAGCCGTCGCCACGGTCACGGCAACGGTCGCTGAAGCCGCCGATCTGCCTGATCGCGGTGTTGTAGAAGTCGGAAAGCGCGCGGACTTGCTGAGGGTAAGGGTGGCCGGCACTATGCCGATCCTCAAGAGTGTATGGGCCCAAGGTCTTCGGGTGGCCTAGCCTCAATCATGTTTTGCGGGTGTCTCTAGACGGGTCTGTGCTGCTGAAGAAAAGTCAGCGTCGATCTCCCGCAGAACAGATTCATCGAGTATGCCCGCCGCCTTGGCCAGCCGAATGCGGTTCTTCTCGTAGTCATAGTTGGCGGCATTGAGGTCCCTAAGGGTGGAATAGACCCGGGCTTCTGCCTCCAGCACATTGGCCTCCGTCCGTATGCCGACCTCGCGGCCGGTCACGGCCGCCTTGCCTTCCAATTGTGCAGACTTTAGCGCTGTCCGCAGGGCTAAAATCCGGTCGACACCACTGGATATCCCCAGCCAGGCCTGCTGGGTTTCCAGCCTTGCATCACGCCGGGCGGCATCCATCTCTCGTTCGGCCTGACGCACATCTGCGCTCGCCTCGCGGAGCTTGGAAGAATAGTAGCCGCCGGTGATCAGAGGGACGGAGACTTGGGCACCAATGGCATAGCTTTCGAGCGACCTTGGATTTAGGATTTGCCCTGCGCCTCCATCGAACCAAGCCCCCGAGTAGGTGGCGACTGCCGTGACCTTCGGCCGTCCAGTCCACTGGTACTGATTGACCGAAGCTTTTGCGGAGACCAGCTTGTGGCCAGCGCGCACGACCTCTGACCCTTGAGACTCGGCCTGGGCCTGCCACGTGTCGAGGGTGCCCTTGGGGGGCTCTGGCGTAAAGCCATCGGCAAGCCCCGGACCCGTGGCGTAGTCTAAGGTGGTGAGTTCACGATACCGCGCGATCGCCACTTGCCGGCGCGCTAGGGCGGAGATTTCAGAGGCAGCGGCCTGGTCGAACTGTGCCTCGGACTCACGAACGTCTGTCACTCGGGCTGTACCGAGCTCAAATCGCGCCCGCGCCGCCTGGAGTTCCCGTTGCAGTGCTGCCTTATGGCTGCGGACGGCGCGGAGATCGTCGTCAGCCGCCCATAGCTCGAGCCAGGCGTCAGCAACCTGTGCGATGAGGGTCTGCTGGTCCGCGTTGAAGCCTGTGCGGGCAGCCCTTGCCCGCTCCCGGAGAATGCGGGCCTGCGCCGCGGCGGGCGCATCATAGATAGGCTGGCTCAGCACCACATCCACCGAAGATCGAGTTCCCGTGGCATCGCCTCCAATAAAGCTCTGGAAGGCCGCGGGCACATCTATGGACGCATTGGAGCGTGATTTGCTTGTTCCGCCTTGGACCTTCAGCTGAGGCAGTAAGAGAGACAGAGCCTGTGCGCTTCCTTCGGATCCAGATGTCCGCGCTTCCACGGCGGCAAGATAGTCAGGATCATAGCGCATGGCCGCCCGCCAGGACTCAAGCAGAGATTCTGCTCCCGCGGGCGCCGCGCATAGGCCCACGAAGACGATCGAAGCGAGGGAAATTAAGGGCCTCATGTCGCCACCTGGGGTTCGATAGGCGCTTTATCGTTCTGGAACGCGAACAGGTAGAGCGCGGGTACGAAGAAGAGCGTTAGTAGGGTCGCCACGAGCAGACCGCCCATGGTTGAGAAGGCCATAGGGCCCCAGAATACGGACCGCGTCAGGGGGATCATGGCCAGGATCGCAGCGGTTGCAGTCAGCAGGATCGGTCGGACACGGTGCATGGTCGCATCGAGAATGGCCGCTTCCAGGGCGATCCCGGCCGCCACCAATTCATCGACCCGCGCCACTAGGATCACAGAATTCCGGATCACCATCCCAAACAGAGACAGTGAGCCCAGCATGGCCACGAAGCCGAAGGGAATCTGGAACAGCGCCAGGATTAGGGCGACGCCGATCAAGGCCAAAGGCCCGGTGGCGAGGACCAGAAGCATCTTCTTGATATTCTGTAGCTGTACCATGAGCAGGACGCAGATCAGCAGCACTGCGACGGGCAGGACCGAGACAACCTGCGCCTGACTGGTGGCACTCTCTTCAATCGAGCCGCCGACCGTCAGTTTTGCACCAGCTGGCAAACCAGCCTTTACCCGCTCCAGGTCCGGAGCTAAGCGCGCCAGAGCCTCAGCTGGCTGCACACCGTCGACATCAGCAAACACTGTGATGTTTGCCTGTCGATTGCGCCGCCAGAGTAGCGAGGGCTCGGTTGTGGGAAGAAGGCGTGCGACCTGCGACAGCGGGACATAGGCACCGGAGCCTGTTGGGATCTTCGCATAGGCCAGGGTCCCGAGGTTGGTACGCTCAGCTTCGCTCAACCGGGCCAGCAATAGGACCGACTTGTCGCCTTCCCGCATCACTGTGATCGGCGCGCCCTCGAGGGAGCCCTCTAGGGCCTGCCGAAGGGCGTCATAGCTAATCCCCAGGGCCCGAACCTTGTCTTCATCGACCTTGAGCTGGACGGTCTTCAGCCGTTCGCCGTAATCTGTCTTCACCCCTCTGAGGTGAGGAGTCTGGCGCAGCAGGGCTTCCAAGGCCTCGGCGCTGGGACGAATTTGCTCATGATTGGCACCAGAGAGACGCAGCTGGATTGGCTGACCAACCGGGGGACCATTCTCCAATCCCGTCACGCGGCCGCGGATTTCCGGAAAGCCTGTCGCAAGGGCAGTCTCAATCTTCGTCCTTACCCGTTCGCGGGCCGCCTCTCCCTTGGTGAGGATGACGAGCTGGGCCAGGGCGACATCGGGGGTCTGGACGTCTAGGGCGAGGTAGAAGCGCGGTGCCCCCCCTCCGACATAGGTCGACGTCGAGACGATGTCCTTGTCCCCGGCCAGCAGGGTCTCCATGCGACGTGCCGCGCGCTCGGTCGCTGCGAAGCTGGCATTGTGCGGCAGCCGAAGATCCACCACCAGTTCGGGGCGGTCGGAAGCCGGGAAGAATTGTTTTGGTACGGCGACCGCAAAGACCACCATGGCCGCGACAAAGGCACCGGCCGTGGCCGAAATCACCAGGACCCGTCGGTCTAGGCACCAGCTCACCAGGCCGCGGAATCGAAGATAGCCGGGACTGCTGTGGGAGGTTTGGTGCCCGCCGTCCCCGTCATGATTGACGTGCTTAGGTTCAGGCAAAATCTGGAAGGCTATATAGGGTGTGACCAGCACCGCCACGATCCAAGACAGGATCAGTGAGATCGCCACCACATGAAAGAGCGATCGGACGTATTCACTGGCTGTGCCTTCGGCAAAGCCAATTGGGATAAATCCGGCAATGGTGATCAGGGTCCCGATCAGCATCGGCGTCGCAGTGGCGGCGTAGGCCGAGATGGCCGCCCTGGCCTTGTCCCAGCCCATCTCAAGATGAGACTCGATCGATTCGACGACGATCATGGCGTCATCCACCAGCAGGCCTAGGGCGATGATGAGCGCCCCAAGGGAGATCCGCTGCAGGTCTATGCCAATACCCTTCATCACGGCGAAGGTCGCCCCAAGCACCAAGGGGATGCACAGGGCAACGACGATCCCGGGCCGGAAGCCGAGGGACAGGAAGCTGACGGCCATCACGATAATGACCGCCTCGGCGAGAGACTTGGTGAACTCACCTACGGCAGCTTTAACGACGACGGGCTGATCGGCCACCGTATGGATTGTGACGCCCAGGGGCAGTTCAGTTTGGTATTCGGCGACGACATCGGTCAGGGATTTTCCGAGTTTGGTGATGCTACCGCCCTTGCGCGCGCTGATCGCCAGACCGATGGCCTCCTGGCCGTTCACATGCATCTTCAGCTCGGCGGGATCGATCAGCCCCCGCGAAACCGTTGCGATATCTCCCAGCCGGAAACTGCGGCCGTCACTCGCCGTGATCCCGATATTGCGTATGGTGTCGAGGGATGTCAGCGCACCTGAGACGTTGAGGCGGATGCGTTCAGAGCCTGTATCGATGAGGCCGGCTGGAGATACGTCATTTGTGGTTTTAATGGCATTGGCGATGAGCTGAGGACTTACGCCCAAGGAGGCCAGCTTCGCGGACTGATACTCGATAAAGATGCGTTCTGCCTGGTCGCCCTGAAGCTCCACCTTGGCCACTTCGGGCACAGCGCGAATCCGGTCACGCAGTGTGTCAGCATAGGCCTTCAGCTGCGGATAACTGAAGCCATCGCCGATTATGGCGTAGATATTGCCGAAGGTATCGCCGAAGTCGTCATTGAAGTACGGGCCCATCATGCCGATGGGAAACTTCCCTTGGCTCTGGGCATCCGTCAGAGTCTTGCGCACGCGATACCAAACGTCGGGTACCTTTGCCGCAGAGGTATCACTGCGCAGTTGCACGGTGATCGTCGTCGAGCCGGCTCGTGTCGAGCTCTTGGTATAGTCGATCTCGGGTATCCCCTGCAGCGCCAGCTCCAGCTTATCGGTGACCTGGTCGGCCATCTCCGTCGTCCCAGCGCCGGACCAAGTGGCCCCTACGATCATGGTCTTGATCGTGAAGTCGGGATCTTCTTTCCGTCCGAGCCCGTTATAGGAAACGACCCCTGCAATCGTCGTCAGGATGATGAAGAACAGGATGAAGGACTTATGGCGAAGTGCCCACTCTGAGAAATTGAAGCTCATGGCTGGGTGCCGACGGTGCCGGACATCAAACGCACGCCTTGGCCGGGGTGTAGAATGTGCACCCCCGACACGATGACCCGTTCACCGGTCCCGAGGCCCGATGAAATGAGGGCGTAGGACTTGTCGGCGGTGCTCACCACCACGGGCCGGGGATTGGCCTTGGAGGTCTTGCCGTCGTAAATCCACACCCTGGCAACCCCACCGCGTTGGTCGATCGCCGTCAGGGGCACCCGGAACTGAGGTGGGCCGGGCGGATGCTCAACATAGACCTCGGCTGTCTGACCGAGCTTGACCTCGCCTGCGGGGGCATCAATCGCGATGCGGGCATCGAAGGTACGGGTCTGAGCATTGGCGACTTCCGACAGGGTCTGCACATGTCCCGGATACCGAACCTTGTCATTAGCCCAGATACCCACAGTGATCTTGGGTGAAGCGGTCAGAATAGCGCGCTGATCCTCTGGGACGCTGATCGCAATCTCCAGATGATTTGGGTCGGCGACCGTGGCAACGGTCTGACCTGCCCCGATCGTGGCACCCACTTCAGCTGTGAGGCCTGCTACCACGCCCGCGCGGGGCGATGTCAGAGTGGTATATCCAACCTGACGGATGGCCGCCTGGCTTTGGGCTTTGGAGCTACTCAACTGCGCTGCAGCCTGTGCCGCCGTCGCGTTCTGGCGATCAAACTCCGACTGGGAAATAAAGCCTTCAGCGAGCAGTCGGCGGGCCCGGGTCAGATCCTGCGACACCGCAGTCGCATTGACCTCTGCCGCAGAGGCCTGAGCTCGGGCTGAGGTCGCCCCCAACTCCGCGTCACCGGGATCAAGGCGCATCAGCACCTGCCCAATGGACACACGGTCACCAACTTCGACCTGTCTAGCTGTGATCTGGCCCGTAGTTCGGAATGCTAGGGGGGTTTCGAAATGCGAACGTACAGACCCTGCATATTCTGCCGCTGGCGTTTGCGACGTCGGCTCAGCAACTAGGGTCAGGACAGGACGGATATTCCCGCTCGGCACCTCCGATGTCTTTTCGGAACAGCCGTTAAGCGCCGTAGCCGCGAGGGCCATCGCCAGGGCCCGCATATATCTGGGCCATAAAATCACTAGGCTCTCGAAGTTTTGAGACCGGGGATTGCTGGGCTGTGAAGGTGGAGTCGACAAGTGAGGCACTGGATATGTCCCGAAGTCCGAGAGGGTGGGGATGTCTGAGAGACACCCACCAAACAGATCGCACGGGAGATGTGCTGGCGGACGGGACTGAATCGGACATTTCGGGCCAAAATCATCACGGGGCGGCAGAGCCAAGTGTAACTGAATTAAACTGGTCGATCCGTCCCCGACTCAACCCACCCAATCGTCCAGCCCGGGCGCGCGCCTTGAAATCAACGGTTCAAAAGATGCGTGTTTGTAGATATTGAAGAAGGACAACAAATTACAAACCTCTTCCCCCTAATCTAGCTTCGGCTTCTGTCTATCGTTTGCAGGTGCAGCCACTCGGTTTCTCAGTCTCAGTTATCAATTCAAAGTACTTCCAAGTGACCAGTGAACAGACGAACAAAAAGGGTATGATCCCTGCGGCCTGGGTTCGTTTCCAGATGAGTACGCTCGCCGCGCTTGGAGAAGACTTTGATAGCTACGCGTCGTCCTTAGATATAGATCCCAACGCCATTTGGTATACGCCGACCGAAAACAAGACCTTGATCATCAACCTCATCGCCCGGCTGGGTGACGAGCATTATGGCCACTGTCGCCAGCCCATTCCGAATGGCACAACTGAGCTCGCCTTGCGCGTCATGATGACGGCGGGAAATCTAGCTGAAGCTATTGAGCTTCTCATCAGTTTCTCAACGAAACTTTGCCCAACGCGGGATTTTCAAAAAATCGATCGGGGCGAAACCTTTATTCTAAAGCTTGATACCGATGGAATTGATCAGGAACATGCAGCTGCGTGTGAAATAACTGTACTTCTTATGTATTTATTTGCTTTGACGTCTTTTAGCGGTGAATTTCTCGGAGCCAGGAAATTTTACACACGAGCAAATTTGTATGCGTCGTTCATGAATTACAATAAAGATGCTGACTGCGAAGTCATTCTATCTGACTTCAGTGGATTGGAATTTGATACGGCCAAGCTGTCC
>CAITHQ010000154.1 GCA_903892305.1 uncultured Alphaproteobacteria bacterium | reverse complement strand
CTACGATCTTTCTGATTGATGAAATCAATGTAATCGCAAACAATTCTGGCTGTAACGCCTTTGTAACACGCGATTTCGACAAAATCCCCTTGGAGCTTCATCCCATTCAGGGCACCCCATGCAACAATCGAAATCCGCCAGATCGTCGCTTTTTCAACGTCAGTTAGAGCATATTTGTTGAACGCATCCATGAATTTTTCATTGGTATAAAAACTCAGGTTTTTTCCAAATGTAAAAACATTGTCACCTGTGAATATACCCACATTGTTATTCAAATTTTGGATAGCAATGTTGATACCTTGGAAAAACATTCTTGGATTTTTTAATCCGAAAAAAGTCGAGGTGATGTAATTTTTCATAGTCTCGCCTTTTTTCCGGCCGTCATGACCAAGTCTAAGTTCAACTCTTGATCGCCATACTCAGCGTCTTTTTCGCCGAACGTGCAACCATCATAAATATAAGTACAATTGTCGACCTTGGGTAGAAAGCGTCAGATTTAGCTCGTATACCAATGGCCCAAGCAGTTAGCTCGGGAATGTCCCGATATACCGCTCCCGCAGCAGGTTCTTTTGCACCTTGCCCATGGCATTGCGCGGCAGGTCGTCAACAAAGAATATCCGCTTGGGGGCCTTGAATGCGGCCAGCTGGGCGCGACATTTGGCGATCATCGCCGTCTCGTCTCCAGCCCCAATGACCACCGCGCACACCGCCTCGCCAAAGTCAGGATGCGGCACGCCTATGACCGCCGACTCGGTCACATCCTCCATCTCATCAAGGATAAGCTCGATCTCCTTGGGATAGACATTGAAGCCCCCAGAAATGATCAAATCCTTGGCACGCCCCGAGATCCAAACGCGTCCGTCGGCATCGCGACGCCCAACATCACCGGTGATGAAATAGCCATCTGCGGTAAATTCCTCGGCCGTCTTCTCTGGCATACGCCAATAAGCTGAGAAGACACTGGGCCCTTTGATCTCAATAACGCCGGTCTCCTCGCCACCCCCGATCCTTAGGTCAACACCTGGTAGGGGAAAACCAACACTGCCGGCCAGACGCGCGCCGTCCAGCGGGTTGGTAGTGATAATCACCGCCTCGCTCATGCCATAGCGCTCAAGAATGGTGTGGCCGGTACGGTCCTGAAACTCGGCGAAGGTGGAAGGCAAGAGGGGCGCCGAGCCGCAGACGAACAGCCGCATGTGCGCTGCCCTGTCCCGCGTGAAAGCAGGATTGGCCAGCAGGCGCGTATAAAAGGTCGGTACCCCCATCATCACCGTGGCGTCGGCCAGCCCCTTGAGCACCTGGGCATCATCGAACTTCGACAGCCAGATCATCGGCGCGCCAGACAGGAAGGCGCAGTGAAGGGCGACGAAAAGCCCATGCACATGGAAAATCGGCAGGGCGTGCAGCAAGACGTCCTTGGGGCTAAATCCCCAGGCTTCGTGCAGGGCCAAGGCGTTTGCGGCCAGATTGCCATGGGTCAGCATGGCGCCCTTGGAGCGGCCCGTGGTGCCGCTGGTATAGATGATGGAGGCGAGGTCAGAGGCTGAGCGGGGGATGGGCTCATCCAAAGCCACAGCTGTCTCAGCATCCGCCACAAATCCGGGCGCGTCCTGAATGAACAGCCTAGGCTCAGCGTCCTTCAGAAAATATGCCACTTCGCTGGTGGTATAAGCGTTGTTGAGCGGCAGAAATACCGCGCCAACCATCAAAGTGGCCAGATAGATCATCACTGCTTCAGGCGACTTTTCCACCTGCAGGGCCACACGATCACCAGGCACCACACCCTTAGCAATCAAGCCGCCTGCGATTTTCGAGACCGACCCGCGAAGTTGGCCATAGGTGATGGTGCCCTCTGGCATCAGCTGAAAACACGGCCGATCAGGGTCAATGGGAAATCGGCAAGACAAGAGCTCGTAAAGATTGTCAGACATCGCCCAAGACCCAATGACGGAGGATTGCGTTCCGCGCGGTAACACGATCAATCTAGACATCATAGTTGGCAATCGTCGCCCCAGGAGACCACTTTGAAAACTCTAACCCTGACGACCCTCACCCTGGCCTTGCTCACCTCGACAGCCTTTGCAAAGACCCTGGATGTCCCTGCAGGCGCAGATGCGCAAGAGCGGGTCCAAACCGCCCTTTTGGACGCCAAGCCTGGCGACGTGGTGGCCCTGGGTGCCGGACGGTTCGATCTGACCGACGGGCTGTCCCTAGACATTGCCAATGTGACGGTTCGAGGGGCTGGCGAGGATAAGACCATTCTCTCCTTTGCCGGTCAGAAGGGTGCCGGAGAAGGACTGCTGATCACCTCCAACAGTGTGACGGTTCGCGACCTGACGGTTCAGGACTCCAAGGGCGACGGGATCAAGTCCAAGGGCGTCGACCAGATCAGCTTCCTCAGCCTGACGGTCGAATGGACCGGGGCCCCCAAGGCCAGCAATGGGGCCTATGGCGTCTATCCCGTCGCCTCGACCAATGTGCTCATCGATCATGTCACCGTGCGTGGGGCATCAGATGCTGGAATTTATGTGGGCCAGTCTAAGAACATCATCGTCCGCAATAGCCGGGCGGAGTTCAATGTCGCCGGCATCGAGATCGAAAATTCGATGAACGCCGATGTCTACGACAACCTCTCCACCCACAATGCCGGCGGTATTCTGGTCTTCGACCTTCCCAACCTGCCGCAAATGGGGGGTCATTCCACCCGGGTCTTCCGCAACAAGATCGTCGACAATGACACGCCCAACTTCGCCCCCAAGGGTAATATCGTGGCGGGCGTTCCAACGGGAACCGGGGTCATGCTGATGGCCAATCGCGATGTCCATGTGTTCGAAAACGACATCCAGGGTAACCAGACCACTGGGGTGATGATCATCGCCTATATCCAGGACTTCACCGACAAGACCTACAATCCCCTGCCCCGAGAGATGGTGGTCCGTGACAACCGCTTTGGTCGCAATGGATGGGATCCAAACCTCGTCGGCGGCTCTGTCTTGGCGAAGGCTTTAGGCGGCGCTTTGCCACCCATCCTCTGGGATGGCGTCAGCCAAGCTGGGGGCGTCGCCGCTCCAGTCAAGCTCTGGATCAAGGACGGCCCCGTCCTGAACTTGCGCCTGCCGAAGGCTGGTGCACTTGACGCTGCGAACCCAGAAGTGGTCGCAAGTCTTGGCGTCCCAGGCCAAGGAGAACCCAAGGCTGTTGAACTGCCGTCAGCGCAGGCCAAGCTCAAGCCGTGAGACGCCTGCTGACACTGCTATCGGCAATCCTTTGCCTAGGCGCAGCCCCGGCCCCTGTTAACATCACCGCCTTGCTGGCAGACGCCCCTGCGCCAAGCCTCGCTGCCTACAGACTCTTCAAAGATAGGGCCGGGACAGAGCCCAATGACGGCCTGACGCCCTATGGACTGAACACACCCCTGTTCTCAGACTATGCCGAGAAGCAGCGGTATCTTTATCTTCCACCCGGACGCACCGCGCACTACCGCCAGAAGGGCGTGCTCGACTTCCCGGTCGGAACAACCCTGGTCAAGACCTTCGCCTATCCGGCAGACCTACGGTCGCCTATTGCGGCCGTGCGGGCCATCGAAACCCGCCTACTGATCCGTAAGAAGCAGGGTTGGGAGGCGCAGACCTATGTATGGAATTCAGACCAGACCTCCGCGGTGTTAAAACGCGCGGGAGCCCGCATACCAGTTCAGATCCTTGGCAAAGATGGTCAGCCTCTCGCCATCGATTATGCAGTGCCCAACGTCAACCAATGCAAGGAATGCCATTCCCTGGGAGGTGTAATGACGCCCATTGGCCCAAAGGCGCGGAACTTGAACGGTGATTACGCCTATCAAGCGGGTCTGGAAAACCAGATCACCCATCTGCAAAAAACGGGCCTTCTGGTCGGTGCACCGGCCTTGGACAAAATTCCCAGGACCGCAAACTGGGTCGACCCAACGGTACCCATCTCAGATCGTGGACAGGCCTATTTGGACGCCAATTGCGGCCACTGTCATAATCCTCGGGGTGCCGCGAGCAATTCGGGCCTGTTCCTCACCTGGGAAACCGAGAAGCCTAGCCAAAGGGGGATCGGCAAGCGACCTGTAGCAGCTGGCCGCGGCTCAGGAGGGCTAGAGGTGGACATTGCACCGGGCCATCCAGAAGCTTCGATCTTGCTCTACAGAATGGCGTCTCAGGAACCCGGAGTCATGATGCCTGAATTGGGGCGGTCTCTCGTTCACCAGGAGGGACTCAATCTGATCAGAGAATATTTAGCCAAGATGCAGCCATAGCGTTGACTTGCATCCCTTGTCCGCCTTTCCTCGTATGAAGGAAGCGACGGAAGTTTCGCAGGTCCGGGGGGAGAAAGACATGCCAGGCGTTGAGAGCACGAAGCTTGGCGTGATGAAGGCCCTGATCGCCGACTGGAGTCGCGGCGATGTCGAAGGTGCCCTAAGCCATATGACCGACGATATCGTCTGGCATTATGCAGCCGGCGTGGCCCCCCCCATCAAGGGGAAGGCAAAGGCTCGGACCTTCCTCGAAAATTTCAAATCACAAATCACTGCTGTGGATTGGCGGATTTTTGATTTTGCAGAGAATGGAGATCGCCTTTTCGTCGAAGGCGTGGACGAACACAAAACGACGTCAGGCACCGTAATCGCCACCCCCTATGCCGGCGTTCTCGAATTTCGCGATGACAAAATCAGCGCCTGGCGGGACTATGTGGACGTCAGTGTGATGGAGGCCCAACGCGCTGGCACTGCGGCGACGCCTTGGGTCAAGGATCTAACCTCGCGCGCCGCTCTCTGAGCCCTCGCAGCACCCAGTCCAAAGTAATCCTGCCCAGTTTCGATAGGAGCGCCAAATGGAAATAGCCCAAATCCTGGCCATTAACGCCGGAATCATCGCCGCCTTTTTCCTCGGCTGCTGGATGATCAATGTGGTCATCAAAGACCCCAGCTTCATCGATAGCCTGTGGGCTTTGGGCATGGTGGTTGTCGCCATTGCGACCTTTTTCATCACCGGGGGGCGAGGCCCGCACGCGACCCTTCTGACCGTGCTCTGTTCGATCTGGGGTTTGCGGTTAGGGCTCTATCTGCTGTGGCGTTGGCGCAAGAATGGCCCGGATCGCCGCTATGTCACCATGATGGGCAAGGCGCAGTCCGAGCGGGGTTGGAGCTATCCAAAGGCGAGCCTGCTGCTGGTCTTTGCCCTTCAGGCACCCCTGCAGTTCATTGTCTGCTTGCCAGTCCAGCTTGGTCAGCTGGCGCACACCACATACCTTGGGCACTTGGCGACCGCTGGCCTGACCCTGGCCGTCATCGGGATTTCATTTGAGACTGTGGGCGATTGGCAGTTAGCAAGGTTCAAAGGCGACCCCGCCAATGAAGGTAAAATCCTCGATACGGGCCTATGGCGCTATACGCGCCACCCTAACTATTTCGGGGATGCCTGCGTCTGGTGGGGATTATTCCTGATTGCTGCCGATACAGGCCCCGTGGGATGGGCTTCTCTGCCCGGCCCAATCCTGATCACCCTGCTCCTCACCCGTTGGAGCGGCGTGCCGACCACCGAAGGGCGTATGCGGCGCAAGCGTCCGGACTATATGGACTATGTGGCACGGACCTCAGGCTTCATCCCAATGCTGCCAAAAAAGCCTAAGCCTGTGGTTTGAGCATGTCCCGGCCAGCCCAAACCGCATGAGTTCCGCTGGAAATCTTATGCGGTAGGGCGATGCGGCAGATCGGGCCTTTGGTGATGTCCTTGGCGTTTAAAATCACGCACTCTGACCTCCCCTGATTTTCATCAATCAGGAAGCTGACCAGATACCCGTCATCTTCGTCCCTGGCACCCGTACGGGCCGCAAAGGGCGCTTCGCTGGCAAAAACACCCTCAGGCAGCAGGAAGGTGGTGCTGTTTCGGGTTTCCAGGTCCGTCTTGACGAAGCCCGTAAATAGGAACCACCCCGGCTTAGTCACGGTGGAATAGCCGTACCGGTACTTTCGGCCGGCAAATTTGGCGTTGATCATGCCAAATTCCATGATCTGCTCATCGAGCCGCTCTTCCCGCGTCGTTCCGTCCTTCAGATTGAACCGCCATCGGTGTAGCTTGGACTTAAAGCTATGCTCATCCAGAAAGGCCATCATGTGCTCATAGCCGGGGGGCGCATCAGCGTGCGGACCTGGAGTCGGATCCTCCTGGAAGTAGCCATCCAAGACGATCTCATCGCCGTCCTCATAGGCGTTGAGCCAATGCAGGACATAGGTTGGCGCAGCCTCGAACCACCGAACCTCGCCACCCTTACGAGGAACAATGCCAAACCGTGAGGGCAGTCCCTGATGGAACCGGACCGCGTGGACATTCCGCTCCAGCAGTTTCGCGTCCCAAAAGGCCGGTAGATCATTGAGGATGACATAGTTCTCGGTGAAGGCCATGTCATGGGGAAGGCGCGGCCCAGGCGTTGCTACGGCTTGGTAAACCTCTAGCTTGCCGTCTGCATCGACAAGGCCATAGTGCAGGTAGGGCGCGTGCTTTGAATAGTTGAAGAACATCAGCTCGCCCGTGCGCTCATCCACCTTCGGATGCGCTGAAATCCCATCGATCGGCACCCAAGGGGCCAGCCCCAAGGTTTCCAAGCTTATGGGATCTAAGAGATAGCCCTCGCCGCATTGATAGAAAGTCGACAGCGCCTTGCCCGCGTGCACCACTATATCGGTAGATGACGCGTCCTTAAGTGACCCGTGAGCCCCCCAGCCCGGGCGCTTGGCAAGGTGGACAGGATCGGCCAATCCGCCCCAAAGCGACGCTCCTGCCTCCTGCTCAGCCTGAAAGCCCCGGGTGCGGACAAAGCGGTTTCGATAGCTGGCCTTCCCGCCGGAAAAGGATATCTGGTGGATCATCCCATCCCCATCAAAGGGGTGATAGCGACCTAAGGGCTGATGGATCTGGTTCTCGGTATTCCGCAGATAGATCCCATCTAGGTCCTCTGGGATGGCCCCGAAGGTGACTTGAAGTTCAGCGACGTCCACCTCCTCATGCAGGGGCGTCCAAGCCCCATTCAAATAGGGGTGGTTCGAAGGCTCCAGGGTCGAGGCAACAGGCGCAAGCCGATGGATGGACATGACAGGCTTTCCAATAAGCGAGGCGTCATATGTCGCTCTTGGTCATCCCCCTGTCAAAGGTCAGACTTCACCTTACGAGCCCGCAATCGATTGGGCGGAGGGTCTTGAGCAAAATCGCCCGCCTTACCGACACGGGCGTTGCAGCTGGGGCATCGGACATCTTGATCATCAGGCCCATCGACCGGAGGATCAAACCCCTGACCGCAGGGCTTACACTTCCACCCAAAGACTGGGGACGGTGGAGGCGGTGGAGCCTTAGGCTGTTTGGGGGCTCTAAATGGGCGAGCGGGCCGGAGCGGGGCGAGCGGCTCAGGCCCCAAGGGCCGGGTGACCACGACCCCAGGCTTGAGGCTTAAGGTCTTACGTGGCTTGGGTTCATCACTCACGGTCGAGATCCCAATCCGCCTAAGGCATCAATAAGGGGAAACAGCGTCTTCCAAGCCGAAGACCGAGGATCAATGAGTTCAAAATGCCCCGCGCCTTCGATCGTCAGAACCTGTACCGGATCGCCCGACTTCATCGCTGCGGACCCATATTTCTCACCAAAAGAGGCAGGAACGATCGGATCTAAAGCACCCGAAATCACCATTTGACCCCGGTCAAAGGGCAGGAGATGGGGAGGAGAGGTATCAAGGTAGCCTGCCTGGCCCCTGGCGCTAAAGCTGGTAAGTCGATCAAGGGTATCGGGACCACCACAGGCGTCCGGTCCATGGTCCTTGTAAGCCTCAAGGTCATTGATGCCGGCCAAGGTGACGACTGCAGATGGAATCAGGGGCGAAACACCGTGTAGCGGACTGGCTGTCGGAAGTTTTGCGCGCCCTGCCGCCCATGCCACAAGATGGCCGCCAGCCGAATGGCCCATGAAAACCACTCGACTAAGATCAATCCTATTTGCCTTTGCAAAACCCCGCACGGCATCAACCCCATGGCCGACGTCTTGGAAGGTTCCAGGATAGCCGCCACCGT
>CAITHQ010000153.1 GCA_903892305.1 uncultured Alphaproteobacteria bacterium | reverse complement strand
TCGATGACCCCATCTTCTGCCTTTGGTGCCGCTGTACGCTTGGCGCGCAGGGCAAGACCCGCAAGGCCCAGCAGGGCTGACGACATCACCGCGATCACCACGACGGTGGCCGCGGCAAACACCGCAAGCACAGCGCCGACAGCCAGCGCCGCCGCTGTCGCAAGGGCCCCGCCCAGCATGGCTATGCTACGGAAGGCCGAACCTGACTGTCGCGCGTCGTCCTTGACCATGACGTCCTCACATCACCGACGTATTGACGGCTTCCAAGCATCTTTCGGGGTCAGCAGACGCCCCGTCAACCGATGGACTATTAATTTTGCGGCAATTCCAAGTCATGATGCGTCATTGAGTGCGAAACCCCGCCGCTCGCGCATAATTGCATCATATGCAGCATTGATCGCCGCAGCCTTAGCCTCGGCGACCTCAATATACTCGTCTGGCAGGCCGCGCGCCCGTGCGCGATCGGGGTGAGCCTCGCTGAGCTGGGCACGCCAAAGCTTGCGCACATCCTCATCGGGGGCGTCAGGCGCAATCGACAGCACGGCATAGGGATCGTCTGAAGCCAGACCAAGATGGGTTGCTTTCAGCCGCCTAAAGGTGAGCGGCGAAAAACCAAAATGATGGGACACAGTCTCTAGATAGGTCAGCTCATCATCTGTGACAGCACCGTCCGACCTAGCGATATGGAAGAGGCCATCGAGCACGTCTTCCAACAAACTGGGGCAGTTCCGATACCTTTTGGCCAAGCGCTTGGCGTAGCTTTCATAGCCGTGGGTCGTCTGCCGGGCGAGGTCATAGAGCCGCAAGACATTCTTTTCGGACTCAGCATCGGTTTGGAAAACTTCGAAAAACGCGTCGTATTCCTGGATATTGGCCCGACCATCGGCCTTGGCCAACTTGGCCCCAAGCGCCGTCACCGCCGTTGAAAACGCCGGGTCTTCGCCGGGCAGACCCGGGGGACAATCACAGTCTTCACAGCCATCTGGCCGTTTGACCGCGCGTCCTGCAATGTTGCGCCAAAAGCTCATAGGAGTATCCAAACGCTTTAGGCCCTCCCTGCGTTTCTGACAACGCGAACCATAGCCGTAGAGTCTTAAGCTTTGGACATGAAATGGCGTTACTGGATTGATCGCGGCGGCACCTTCACCGACGTGATCGGTGCATTTGGAGACGAGAAAGAGGTCTCGACCAAGTTCCTTTCCGCCTCACCAGCCTATGCTGACGCCGCCGTCGCAGCCATGCGCAGCCTGATGGGCCTTGCCGATGACGCGCCCTTTCCCGCCGATCAGGTGGACTCTATTCGCATGGGCTCGACGGTTGCTACCAACGCCCTACTCGAGCGCAAGGGTGCGAAAACCCTGTTCCTGACCACCCGAGGCTTCGCCGACGCCTTGGTGATCGGTGATCAGTCCAGGCCAGATCTCTTCGCCCTGGACCTTACCCGTCCGCCGCCACTCTATTCCGGTGTGGTCGAGGCCGATGAGCGTTTAGACGCTGAAGGTGGCGTGGTCCTGCCCCTTGATACCGACGCCCTGCGTCTGGTCCTACAGACCGCTGTTAGCGAGGGATATGCAGCCCTGGCCGTGGCCTTTCTGCATTCCGACCTCAATCCAGCCCATGAACTCCTAGCAGGCGAAATTGCCCAGGCCGTTGGCTTTCCCTTCGTCGCCCTGAGCCACGAGGTCAGCCCCCTCCCCCGCTTCATTCCCCGAGCGGAAACCACCGTGGCTGACGCCTATCTGACCCCGGTCTTGCAGGCCTATGTGCAGCAGGTGGCCCAGGCCGTGAACGGGGCACCGCTTTACTTCATGACCTCAGCGGGTGGTCTTGTCCGGGCTGACGCCTTTCGCGGCCGAGATGCAGTAGTGTCGGGGCCCGCCGGCGGCGTGGTGGGGGTAGCCGAAACGGCACAGCAGGCAGGGGCAAGGGCTGTGATCGGCTATGACATGGGGGGCACGTCTACCGATGTCTGTCGCTATGCTGGAAGCCTGGAGCGGCGCGACATTGCCCGGGTCGCCGGGGTTCGCCTGCGCAGTCCAATGCTCGACGTGGAAACCGTCGCCGCAGGGGGCGGCTCCATCCTCAGCTTTGATGGCCAGAGGGCCCGATCTGGACCGCAATCGGCCGGTGCCAATCCAGGGCCTGCTGCATACGGGCGCGGCGGCCCGGCAACCGTCACCGACGCCAACCT
>CAITHQ010000152.1 GCA_903892305.1 uncultured Alphaproteobacteria bacterium | reverse complement strand
AGGTGGCCTGACCATCATAGTGGGTATGGATGTCCACCCAGCCGGGGGTGACGACCATGCCCAGGGCGTCGATCTCTTTCCGGGCTGATCCGGTGACGGTGCCAACTTGGACGATCCGGTCGCCGTCAATGGCGATATCGCCGCGCACTGGCGGGGCACCGGTTCCATCGACGAGGGTTCCGTTACGGATAATGAGATCGTGCATTGTGGCCTCCCGGCAGACTTTTCTTTGGGTGCCATTCTTATGCGCCTCAATCCTGACGCCAAGTGAAATCCACCGGTCGGCTAGAGCGCCCTGGCGTGCCGTCCCCCCTCAGGGGCGAAATAGACGTCGAACAGGGCGCAGAGGGTGCGGACCACCAGCCTGCCGGCTTGGGTGACGATCACGCGGTCGCCCTCCATGGTCAGCAGGCCGTCGGCTGCCAGATCGGCCAAGCCTGGGCGTGTCGTGTCCAGGTCGGCAAGGGTACGACCGTGATGGGCACAGACCTGCGCCAGATCGACCTCGAAATCGCACATAAGCTTTTCGATGATCTCGCCCCGGAACCGGTCATCGTCGGTGAGGGCAAGGCCCCGGGCTATGGGCAGGTTTCCCCCGTCGATGGCAGCCCGCCAGCCCAGCTCCTGGCTGACATTCTGGGAGAAGCCCTGGGGCAGGTTGCCGATGGCCGACGCCCCGAGACCTAGCAGTATGGTGGCTTCATCGGTGGTATAGCCCTGGAAGTTGCGATGCATCCGGCCCTGGGCCATGGCCTTGCAGAGGGAGTCTGCGGGCAGGGCGAAGTGGTCGAGGCCGATGCGGACATAGCCCTCCGATACCAGAAGTTCGGCAGCCGCCTCGCTTTGGTCCAGACGCTCTGCGGCACCGGGCAGGTCCTCGTCCTTGATCAGCTGCTGGTGGGATTTCATCCACGGCACATGAGCATAGCCGAATAAGGCGAGGCGCTCTGGACGGACAGTCAGGATTTCGCGGACGGTGTCGAGGGTATTGGCCACAGTCTGTTTGGGCAGGCCATACATCAGGTCCATATTGATCGAGGCGACGCCGAATTCCCGCAGCCATCCAACACAGCTGGCAATGTGGTTGAAGCGCTCCACCCGGTTGACGGCGGCCTGGACCTCCGGTGCCAGGTTCTGCACCCCAAGGCTAGCCCGGTTCAGGCCATTGGCGGTGGCGGCCTGCACCCAGTCTCGGGTGAGGATTTCCGGGTCCAACTCGGCGGCGATTTCGGCATCCGGGCTGAGGTCGAAGGTCTGTTTTAGGGTGCCGAAGATCAGGTCCAGTTCGTCGGGGGTCAGCATGTTGGGGGTGCCGCCACCCAGATGGACCGCGTCCACCTTCATCCGGCCGGGCAGGGCTTCAGCCAGCATGGCAGTCTCCCGCAGGAGATAGCTCACATAGTCCCGCACTGGCGCATGGCGGTTCACGGCCCGGGTCTTGCAGCCGCAATACCAGCAGAGCCGCGCGCAGAACGGAATGTGCAGATAGAGGGAAACAGGGTCCGATTGAGACAGGCCACCCAGCCATCCCTTATAGACCTCGGCAGTCACCTCCGGGGTAAACTGCACGGCGGTGGGATAGCTGGTATAGCGCGGTGCACGGCCATCATACTTGGCGATCAGAGCCGTGCGGGACAGAGTCTGCGACGAAGTTTCGGCCAGGGCAGGCATGGGGGAGACCTCCGAGTCTGGAGGTCTCTTCCGGCATGTCGCGCGGCTGGGCGCTGACCTAGATCAAAGGCTTGGCGGCTTTTGCCCAGCGGAAGAAGTAGATCATGGACAGCGCTGTGAAGACCACGCCGATCAGGCTGACAGCATAGGCACCGACAGAGAAGGCCTGCAGCCAGTTCAAATTGGGGGCCCCGAAATTGCGCCAGATGAGCAGGGCCACAGACCCGAAATAGCCTGAGGCGTCGGCCACATAAATCAGAAAACCTGCCGTGGCGATCTGTCCGCTGTAGGCCACGAGCCTGTCAAACAGCATGGCATTGAAGGGGGTATAGCCCATGTAAAGGCCCGCTCCATTCAAGATCATCCAGGCCAATGGCGAGATCATGTGTGCCTGAAAGGCTAGGGTCGAAAGACCGACCAGGGCGCAGCCTGCGATAATCACACCATGCATGGCCAGCAGGGCCTTGAGGTTGTCCTTGACGGTCATCAGGGCCGCCAGAACGCCCAGGGCGATTACGGCCACAGGCAATTCGCTAGCGCTGAAAACCGAAGACTCCTTGCCATAGCCGAGGGCCGTCCAGATCTCCGCAGCGAAGTTGTCTCGAAAATCCCGGAAGGCGCTCAGCAGGACGTATCCGACCACCAGCAAGAGGATGCCAGGGGCATAGGTCGAGAGGAAGCTCCGACGCTCTGCGGCGGTCATGGGCGACCTACGCACCCGCTCGGCTTCGTCAGCCTCTGAGGGCGGCGGCAATTGCTCAAGGGCCCAAACCGAAATCAGCAGCAAGGGGATGAAAAGGGCGCCGGTCACCGCTGGCATCCAAAAGACACCCACATGTTGGCTCTGCATCAGCCATTTACCCACCGATTTCACCATGCCCGAAGACACGATGAAGCTGGCACAGAGTATGGCCCCTAGGGCCTCGGAGGTGCGACGGCCCTCCATATAGCCGAAGACCAAGCCCCAGATCATGCCCAGGGGAAGGCCATTGAAGAACAGCGCCGCCACATTCCAGGGGGCTGGTATCAGGGGAAACACAATCAGCGACAGCCAGGCCATGCCGATCAGGGCGACAATTGCCAAGCCCCGCCGACTGGCGCTGATTTCCGAGACCACCTTGACCCCAATCAGCTTCGACAGGGCGTAGCCAGCGACCTGGGCAATCACCAGGGCGACCTTGTAGTCCAGCAGGAAGGTCCAGCCTTCGACATGGTCGAAGGTCGCCGCCGAAAAGGGCTTGCGAAAGGCGTACATGGAAAAATAGGCGCTGAAGCCAGCAAGCCCTGCAAACAGTGTGAAGACCGCAGGGTGAGCCCTCGAAAGCCAGGCTTTTAGTCCGGTCATGGAATTGTTGCTCACAGCGAATAGGGATTGAGTGATAGCGATCGCATATGTCGTCGCCGTGACGAAGACATAAGCGACAATCTGCTGGCTCTGCCAATTTGAGAAGGGAACACGCCCCTTGGGTCAAGGTGCAACGGAACAGTTTGACCTCGCAGTTGTGGGGGCAGGCGTGATTGGCCTCGCCTGCGCCAAGGCTGCGGCGCGAAGGGGCAAACGCGTGGTGGTGATTGACCGCGACGCTCAGGCCAATGGTGCATCGGTGCGCAATTTTGGCTTCATAACTGTGACCGGTCAGGCCGCTGGCGACATGTGGGCCTGGGCCCGGCGCTCGGCAGACCTCTGGGCCGACCTGGCTGAACAGGCTGCGATTCCAATTCTACACAGGGGCATGGTGATGGCAGCCCGGCGGCCAGAATCCGTCACCGTCCTTGAGGCATTTCTCAAGACAGACATGGCAGAAGAGTGCCGCTGGCTCGACGCAAACGGTCTTGCAGCCCTGCGACCTGAACTCGCCGCTGGGGAACATCTCGGGGCCCTTTACAGCCCCCACGAACTGCGGGTGGAGTCCAGGGAGGCCATACCGCGTTTCGCAGCCTGGCTGGAGCAATCGCAAGGGGTGACCTTCAAGCGCCAGACCTCTGTGACCGGCGTTGAGACAGGGCGCGTACATACAACCGAGGGCATTATCTGGGCCGATGCTGTGGTGGTTTGCCCCGGCGATGAGCTCGTCACCCTGTTTCCTGATCGTCTGGCTGACCTAGGGGTGACGCGCTGCAAGCTCCAAATGCTGCGCTTGGCCAACCCGGGCTATAGACTGAATGGCGGGGTCATGAGCGATCTCGGCCTGATCCGGTATTCCGGTTACGCTGACCTGCCGCAAGCTCAAGCGCTAAAGGCGCGCTTGCTAGCTGAGCAAGGCGATCACTTGGCCAATGGCGTCCACCTGATCGTCGTTCAGAGCGCCGATGGCAGCCTTGTGGTTGGTGACAGCCATCATTACGCGCCGACCCCAGACCCTTTCTCTCACCAGACTGTGGACGACCTGATCCTCAAGGAATTTGCCGCCGTCTTTGGCGGCCCGGCCCCGGCCGTTCTCGAGCGTTGGGTTGGGACCTATGCCTACGCCGCCGATCGCGATGTGGTTATAGATGAGCCTGCGCCGAGGGTAAGGCTGGTGACCGTGACCACGGGGGCCGGTGCGTCCGTCAGCCTCGCCCTTGGCGAAGACGTCATTTCAGATTTCATCTAGGAGCCCAGCCCATGCCCCGTCCGATCCTCAGCGACTTTGATCTGGTCATCTTTGACTGGGCTGGAACCATGGTCGATTTCGGCTGCCGGGCACCGGTGGCAGCCCTGCTTGAAGCCTTCAAGATACAGGGTGTCGAGATCTCAGAGGCAGCCGCGCGTGCAGATATGGGTATGGCCAAGATTGAACATGTGCGAGCCCTATTGGCGCAGCCAGAGGTCGATCAGGCATGGCGCGCAGCCCACGGCGCAACGCCCGGAGATGCCGCCGTGGCAGCGATCATGAAGGACCTTGAGCCCTTAATGCGTAAGGCGGCAGCAGAGGCATCAGAACTCATCCCCGGTGCCGCAGAAACGGCGCAGGCCCTCCGACATGCCGGACTGCGTGTGGCATCTTCTACTGGTTATACCCGCGAGATGATGGAGGCGGTCATTATCGCCGCCGCAGACCAGGGATATGCGCCTGAACACCTAGTGTGCTCCGGCGAAACGCCGAAAGGTCGGCCGACACCGCTGATGATCTACAAGGCTTGTGCCGAACTCGGCGTCTGGCCCCTATCCCGCGTCTTGAAGGTGGACGACGCTGAAGCTGGCGTGGCTGAAGGCCGTGCAGCCGGCTGCTACACCATCGGATTGGCGGCATCTGGAAATGGCATGGGCATAAGCCGCGATGACTTGATGGCTCTGCCGGACGATGAGCGTGAGCGGCGTCTGGGCAGGGTGGCTGAAAGCATGCTCAATGCCGGTGCTGACTTGGTCATAGATTCAATTGCCGACCTCCTTCCCGTTTTGGCGGGAGAGGCCTCACCCCGCGCCGCTAAGGCTTGAGGGTCAGGGGGTAGACTACGGTTCCAGCATTGATCGTGGTGCGATCTTTGGCGGTCACCCGAACCGTGTAGTTTCCTGGCAGCTGTGCCGAGAAACGCCCTGCAAATTGGCTGGTCTTGCCGGCATAGGCTAGGGGTGCCGTGGCCAAGACCTTGCTGCCTTGGACAAGGGATGCTTCCACCGAATAATTGGCGGCGTCCCAGATGCCACCGGGCTCAATGGGGCAGCCGCACATCAGGGTCACATCGGCTGACACCTCCACAGTTCCGTCGGTGCTCTGTGCCGCCTTGGGTTCGACCACGAGACCCGGGAAGGTCAGAATCCATCCATCCCCGAGAATGTCCTGCCCAGGATAGACCCAGGTCGTGGAGGTCACATGGATCACCGACCTCAGCCGACCCAGGGGACCAACGCCCTCCGCGCGCACCAGGGTTGGACCTTCGATATCGACCACAGCGTCAAAGCCTGCGGTTTGCGCGTCGGACAAGCCCCCGCTGCGACTATGAGGTGCCTTCATGATCCGGCCTGTATCACCGGTCCCGCCCGCGGTTCGCCCCTTGGCAACGACTCGACCTGTGCGGACGTCGGTCAGGATGATGTCGGCCCCGCCGGTATGGTCGCCGATGAACTTGGCATCCAGGGCTTGAGCCCGCACCATAATGTGCGTGGGCTGGGCCAGGACTGGCACCCAGGCCAAGGAAAGGGTCAAGGCAAGGATTGCGGTTTTCATGGGCACATCTCGATCCGGTGAGGCTTGACCCTTACCCAGACCGGCAATCCTGTCCAGAGCCGCGACAGATTTCGAATCTGACTTAAAAAACTATAAAACTTAAAGGCGAGTTCAGTTTACGACTGCGACAAAACAGCGCACCCTGCGTCCTAGGTGAGAGCGGTGGGAATCGCTCCAGGGGAAGTTCAAGAGAGCGAAAACGACATGAGTGTTTCTCAAACCGACGAAACATTGTGCCCGATAGCCATGGTGCAGCGCCTTCTCGGGGAAAGGTGGACGCTGCAGATCCTGAACGAGATTTTCATCGCCCGCGGACGGTTCGATGAGATTGAGGCGCAGTTGGGTGTTACCTCGATCATGTTGAACGCACGCCTCCGCAAGCTTGAAGCGGAAGGTGTCATTTTGCGCCAGCTCTATAATCCCAGCTATGGGCGATATGAGTTTGTTCTCACTGAGAAGGGGCGAGCTCTGATCACAGTGATGGCCGCTGTCAGGGCTTATGGGGAGGCCTGGTGCAAATCTGATGGTCAGGAGGAAGCCGTTCGCTTCCACCACATGGGCTGTGGTGGCCCAGCAGGCCTCGGTTCAACCTGCGATACCTGCGGAGAACTAACGGACTATCATGGACTGACTGTCGAGATCCTGCCGGCCTATGCTGCGGAAAGGGCCCGTCGACAGGAGGGTTTTCGGCAAAAACGCTACACAAAGCACCCCTTGAAGCGCCCGCCTAAGACCTAGGTTTTTACGCGGGAGCCCTTAGTCCAAAGGCACCATAGGCCGAGATGGCCAGAAACACGGAGGGTTGCTGTTTCGGTTGATGGCAAGTCGGTCCCCCGTTTTTCTAAACCCTGGGGCTTTTTCATGCCTCTTAGTTCCTCCATCCTGAGGACTGCGATCTCCGTACTTTGGGTACGTGAGCAAGTAGGCGACTGTGACCTAGGCCATGACGGATAAGACGCGCCAATACGCCCATCTGAAGAGCCGTCATTGCTCTGCGGTTCTGGAGCTTTCTGATCATGAAGCGCCCCTTTGGCGCTATTGGGGCCCGCGCCTTCCAGACGGTGCCTTGCCAGATTTTAGCCTGCGCGATGCTCGGGCCACACCGACCTTTTCCCTGGAAGAAGACGTTCCCCTCAGCCTGTTTCCCACCTTTGGGGTGGGCTGGTTCGGATCAAGCGCCCTCTTGGCCCATCGTGAGGGGCAAGACTTCGCCCAGGCCATGACGGGCTGCGAGATCATTTGGCTAAAGCAAGATCACGCACTCCGGGTTCGGATGACCGACCCTGTGGCCAGCCTGGTGGTCGAAATTGATCTTGGCTTAGCCCCTGAGACAGACGTCCTGACGGTCTCGACCAAGCTCACCAATATGGGATCAGGGGTATTGGACGTCCAATGGCTGGCCGCCGCGGTTCTGCCCCTGCCCACCCAGGCCAAGACTGTGAGATCCTATACCGGTCGGCACAACTCGGAATTCGTAATGCAGGAGACCGCCCTGACGCGGGGTATTTGGCGACGCGAAAACCGTCGGGGCCTGACCTCCCATGACGCGTTCCCGGGGGCCGTGACCTCAGCCTCTGCAGCGGATGCGCATTCGGGTCTGTCCTATGGCGCTCAACTGGCCTGGTCTGGCAACCACGCACAGCTCATCGAATGGCTGGAGGATGGCCGTTACCAGTGGCAGCTCGGCGAATGGCTTGCACCGGGCGAGGTGAGGCTAGGCCTAGGTGAAAGTCTGCAAACCCCGGAAGTCCTGGCGACCTGCTCCTTGGCCGGTCGCAATGGTGTTGCGGCAGGCTTCCATAAGGCCATTCGGTCGCGCCTAACCTGGCCTGATGCAGAGATGAGCCCCAGGCTTGTTGGGATCAACACCTGGGAGGGCGTCTATTTCGACCTCAAGCCAAGCACTCTTTTTGAGATGGCCGCCGCCGCCGCTGAAGCGGGTATCGAAAGGTTCGTGCTGGATGATGGTTGGTTTCAAGGCCGCCGAAGCGATCGGGCTGGCCTTGGCGACTGGTGGACCGACCTATCCGTCTTCCCGGAGGGCTTGGGACCCCTAGCCAAATACGTCAATGACCTGGGCATGGACTTCGGCCTCTGGGTCGAGCCTGAAATGATCAATCCCGACAGCGAGCTGTTTCGCGCCCATCCGGAATGGGCCTTGCAGATCGCCGACCGTCCTTTGCTGACCGCCCGCAATCAGCTGGTGCTGGACCTGACCCGGCCTGAGGTTAGCGCCTACCTTTTAGATAAGATCGGTAGCCTGCTGGACGATCTGCCGATCGCATATCTCAAGTGGGACCATAATCGCGACCTGACCACGGCGGGATCCCTTGGTCGGCCCGCCTATCGCCGACAAACTCAGGCAGCTTACGCCCTTATGGACGAGATCCGGCAAAGGTGGCCGAAGGTCGAAATCGAAGCCTGCGCCGGTGGCGGTGGACGGATTGATGCGGGGGTCCTGCAGCGTACTCATAGGGTCTGGACCAGCGACTGTATCGACGCCATCTCAAGGGTGGCGATTCAGCGGGGCTTTCTGCAGTTCTTTCCCCCTGAGGTTATGGGCGCTCATGTCGGGGCGTCGCCGGCCCACTCCACAGGCCGCAGCCAATCCATGGACTTTCGCGCTGCTGTCGCCATGCCGGGCCACTTCGGCGTTGAGCTTGACCTGCGCCAGTTGAATTTGGCGGAGTCGGAAACGCTCAAGGGATGGATCAATCTCTATAAGGCGCACCGCGATCAGCTGCACCACGGCCAGGTTTGGTTGGGGGAGGGGGATGACTCGGTTCTTTGGCAGGCCCATGGGCAGGCTGACGATCTGCTGATTTTTGTCTATCGCCTTGGGCCCATGACCCAGAAGTGGCCATCAAACTTGATCCTGCCCATGGTCGACGAGGACAAGGTCTATCGGGTTGAGGAGGTCCGCGCCCGTCCGAGCCTCCATGCCGCGGCTGCGCCAGTCTTTGACGACTATCGCTCGAAGGGGGTCGATCTGCATGGCGCTTGGTTAGCGCAGCAAGGCCTGCCGCTCCCACCAAGGCAGGCAGAAACCTGCCTCATCTATTGGGTCAGAACCCTAGACCAGCTCAGCTGAGGGCCAGAGCCGCTTGCCCTCGATTTGAAAGTCTTTCGGTCCGATTAGGTCTCTCCGGAGGCGTCCATGGCCAGGGCAAGGCCGGCTAGGAGACCCATTCGATCCCCTAGTTCAGAGGCGACGATGATCTCGTCTGGCTTGCCCCTGAAATACCCGCCGCCAAGCAGGGTGGCTGCCCTATGCACCCTATTCAAGAGGTCAGGAGTCTCCATGACTCCACCGCCCATAATGATCCGGCCCGGCTCTAAAATGCCCTGAAGAGCGACGGTCAAATGGCCCAGATACCAGGCGATGATCTCGTGCGCAGCATGGTCTGAGGGCAGTTCCGACAGGGATACTCCCCACCGCGCCTCAATGGCGGGTCCGCTGGCCAAACCCTCATAGCAGTCCCGGTGAAAGGGACAGGTGCCAGAAAAGTCCTGATCAAGGACATGCCTTGGCGGGCGAAAGTGGCCCATTTCCGGATGGCTGAGTCCGTGATGCGGTGCCCCATTCACAATGACACCGCCGCCGATTCCAGTGCCGATCGTGATATAAGCACTCACTGTCTGGTCCCGACCAGCGCCCCAGCGGGCCTCGGCCAAGGCTGCGCCGTTCACATCGGTATCAAAACCTACGGGCAGGCCAAATTTCGTCTGGAACCTTTGGCCAAAATTCGTTCCACGCCAACCGGGCTTGGGTGTGTCGGTGATAAAGCCCCAGGTCTCCGCATCACGATTGAGCTCAACCGGTCCGAAACTAGCTATGCCAAGGGCGCTAAGGGCACCGAATTTCTGCTGAGCTTCGACCAGCCAATGCTCTACGGTGCCCAAAATTTCTTCGGGGGTGGTTGTGGCAAATCTTGCGCGATCTAGAACTACCCTGTCGCGATCGACAATGCCGACGAAGAACTTGGTTCCGCCAGCTTCAATACACCCGAAAAGGCGGGATCCGCCGGTCACGATTTGCCCTCAAAAGCCCAGCTATTTCACCCGGCGCGCACGGATCGCCCTTTGGCCGTCCAGATTGATGAAATAGCTGCCCATGGAGGCCTTGCGGACATCAGCCTTTGACCCCTTTGTCGGGCTTTTCCAAACCCGCTCGTCATCGGTCTGTTCCCAGGTGGAGCCGTTATCCAGGTCGATAATCCATCGCCCGGCGCCCGTCTGATAGGCGCGGACAACGGCGACAGAGATTTTATCGATGACCTCTGGCTTTTCGTCGCGATCAAAAATCGAAAGGGCCGAGAGGTCAAAGCCGAAGGCCTGACGGCGGGCCGAGCGGGCCTGTTCCTTAGAGATCACGATGACATCGTCAGCCGCAGAGGCAGCGCTCCCACTTGGCTGGGTGCCGGAAATCAGATCCGAGACTGCGCTGTCATAGCAGGCGAGCCTTTGCTGATCGTTCGAAAGGCTATGGCAGGCAATGACTTTCTGCAGGGCGGTCGCGGCTGAGGTCGCTGCTGGGCTCGAGGCAATCGCGCCAAAGGCGAGGACCGAAACCACCCCAAGGGTAAGGGCGATACTTCGCTGTTTCAGCATGGGTCTCTCCAAAGGCGTCTTTCTAAGAAACCACATCTATCATCTCAGCAATGGCCTCGCCAGAAGGCCTCGGGACGCCAAGGCGTGTGACTAAAATGAGACAATAAGGCGCCAACGGGTTCATGCTTCGGTAATGTTAGTTGTCGGGCCGGGGTCTCTTGCCTAGAGCTTGTAGTTCACTGTCGCAGTGTGGCAGGTGAAACACATTGTTTGCAAGGCGTGCTCTTATGGGGGAGCCTCGCTTGCTGGAGGATAAAATCTTGAACATGAATACGACGCGTGAACGCCTTTTGGCGACGTCCGTTCTGACCGGTCTGGTGATGTTCGCCGCGGTTCCGAGCTCAGCCTTCGCCGCCGACAAGGGCTCTGCGGAAGTTGAAGAAGTTATCGTCACCGGCTCGCGCATTGCGCGACAAGACTATAAGTCGAATACGCCGATCGTGACCGTGGGCGCTGAAGCTCTGAAGAATTCCGGTGTTGTCACCGTCGAAACCCTTCTGAACGAGTTACCCCAGTTCGTCCCGTCCGTGACCTCGACATCGAACAACCCCGGTGGTTCTGGTCAGGCCAACGTCGAACTGCGCGGCCTCGGCACCAACCGTACGCTGGTCCTCATGGACGGCCGTCGCATTCCGCCGTCCAACTCCGACGGCACTGTCGACCTAAACACCATTCCTCCGGGCCTGGTTGAAAGCGTCGAAGTCGTGACCGGTGGTGAATCCTCCACCTACGGTTCGGACGCCATCGCCGGCGTCGTCAATTTCCGCCTGAAGAAGCACTTCAATGGCATTGAAGTCGACACCCAGTACGGCATCACCAACAAGCACGACGGTGAAACCGAAAACGTTTCCGTCCTCATGGGCGGCGACTTCGACGGCGGTGCAGGTAATGCCGTCATGTCGTTGGGCTTCTCCAATCGCGGCAATATCCTGAACGGTTCCCGTGACTTCGCTGCAGTGTCTGGCGCGTCTTCGACGACGCCGATGGGCGCTTACGACACCATCGCCACTAACGCGCCTACCCAGGCAGCAATGGACGCCGTCTTCGCTAAATACGGCAAGCCGGCCGGCACCGTCAGCCGCACGACGACCCGTCTGGGCTTCAACAATGACGGCTCCCTGTTCCAGAATGCGAACAACTACAAGGGCCCGACCACCATTGACTACAAGACCATCCCAACGTCAGGCACCTACAATACGGGCGCTCTGAACAACATGGTTGTGCCGCTTGAGCGCTATAACGCCTTCGCCCGGGTTGAGCATGACCTGCTTGACACTGCGAAGGCCTATGCTCAGTTCAACTATGTGAGCTATCAGTCTGGCGCGCTTCTGGCTCCGTCGCCTGCGGCGTCGAACCCAGCCACCGGCAATACCGGCTTCCTGGTTCCCTACAACAACCCCTTTGTTCCAGGTGACCTGCAGACCCTGCTGGCCTCCCGCCCGACCCCGACTGCACCCTTCCTTTTCCGGAAGCGCTTCTCGGAAGTTGGTGGACGCCGCTCGCTCAGCGACTACACCGTCACTCAGATGCTGGCAGGCGTGAAGGGCAAGATTGCCGGCGACTGGACCTTTGATGCCTTCATCGCTGACGGTCGTGAGAAGCGTCTTGAAACCCAGTTCGGGAATATCTCGCACGCAGCGGTTCGCACCCTGCTGGAAGCCGCCGACGGCGGTAAGTCCATCTGCTCGGGCGGCTACAACCCCTTCGGCACTAATCCGATTTCAGCGGCTTGCGCGGCTTACATCAGCCGCGTGACCAAGAACTCGACCACCTTCGATCAGCGTCTGGCTGAAATCAGCGCGGTCGGTACGGCTTTCCAGCTCCCAGCTGGTGCTCTGAAGACCGCCGTTGGTGCTGATTACATCCGGAACGCCTACAACTTCATTCCGGACTCTGTGTTGTCCACCCGTGACACCTCGACCTCTCCGATCGCCCAGGATGCTCCTGGCGTGGTTGGCTTCAACGCCCAGAACCCGCTCCGCGGTTCCACGGACGTTTATGAAGTGTTCGCCGAGGCAGAAATCCCGGTCCTGAAGGATCTGCCCCTGATCCAATTGGCAAGCCTGAACCTGAAGTACCGCTATTCGGACTACAACACGATCGGCGGCGTTTCGACCTACAGCGCCAATGGCACCTGGCAGATCATTGACGCTGTGTCGGTTCGCGGTGGTTACTCCAAGGCGATCCGCGCTCCGAGCGTTGGCGAACTCT
>CAITHQ010000151.1 GCA_903892305.1 uncultured Alphaproteobacteria bacterium | reverse complement strand
TCAATTAAGTGAGGTGTCACCGTAATTCACCGTAATTCCTCACCGTAATTCCCGTAATTCTATTTATCATCCGCCAGGCGCCGTGACGTCATGCGAATAGAGCCAGTCCTGTCTTGAATTCACGGAGGACGGTGCGAGCCGCGCGGCGAGCCACATCGGACCATAGGTCGTTAACTGCTCAATAAATGTACGCTTGTGAAAGAACCCCATCTGCTGGCGCGCACGGAGCTGAACACTTGCGGTACGCGGCTTTCGCTTCGCCTCGTAGGCAGCGAGCGCTGACGGAATGTCCCGCCCCTCTTTCAGCGATGCCGCGAGCACCCAGCCGTCCTCGATCGCCATGACAGCCCCCTGCGCAAGGAATGGCAGCATCGGGTGACAGGCATCGCCAAGCAGCGTGATGCGACCCTTGCTCCATGCGGGCATCGGATCTCGGTCAAACAAGGCCCAGCGGAAGATGTCGTCGGCTTCAGCAATCACGGCTTGAAGCGGCGGCGCCCATCCCGCGAAATCAGCGGCAAGCGCATCTCGGTCTCCCCCCTCGGTCCAGCTTTCCGTCTGCCAGCCTTCCTGCTCGACAAGCCCCACGAAGTTCAGCAACTCGCCGCGCCGCAGGTAATAGGTCACCGCGTGACGCCCGGGCCCAACCCAGACAGTTCCAGTCGGCGGAATGACGCCCGGCTTGATGCGGGACGCCGGAATGACAAGACGCCATGCAATGCATCCCGTGAAGCGCGGCTTGTCGGCACCGAAGAGCTGGCTACGCAGGACGGAGTGGATGCCATCGGCACCAACCAGCACATCACCGCGCGCCGTCGATCCATCGGCAAACCGCAAGGTCACGCCGGCTCCATCCTGGTCAGCCCCGACGGCGTCACGCCCCATGCGCAGCGCCCCGGGGGCTCGCGCGTGAAGCGCCGTGGACAGCACCTCGGTCAGGTCCGCGCGATGCATGTGATAATGGGGCACGCCATAGCGGCGCACGGCGTCCTCCCGCGTCGGGATCATGAAGACCCGCCGGCCCGATTGGCCGAGCCTCATCTCGAGTCCCTCGGGGCGAAACGCAAAGGCCTGCAGCTGGTCGGCCAAGCCGAGCTCATTCAGCACCCTGACACCGTTGGGCGAAACCTGGATACCCGCACCAAACGGCATCAGCTCCGGCGCTCGCTCGTAGAGCTCGACCTCGATGCCGACCTGCTGCAGGGCCAAGGCCGCCGTCAACCCGCCGATGCCACCACCAGAGATGAGTGCTTTCATGGTTCTGCTCCGCGTTACGCTTCGGTGTCTGTTAATTACGGTGACACCCCACTTAATCCAAGTGTGTCAGGAAGAAACGTGTGTGAACTATGTACGTGCGGCTAAGCTTGGGAAGCTCACGCCTGGGCAAATCGTCGCACCCAAATTGGTCAGGGCTGGATTGCGGGCTGTGGCCATTCCCTGTTTTCCGGCAAAATCCCTCTGCACGCGCAGAACCTTCTCAGTGAAACACCCCCAGACCATCCAGCACCAGCTTCAGGCCTATGCCGACCATGGTCAGGTAGATCAGAGTATAAAAGCGCTCCGCATCGACCTTGCGCACCAGGATCACCCCAAGGAAGGTTGAGGCCAGGGCCAGGGGTACAAGTTCGGCCGAGTGTAGGAGGTTGGCCGGGGTGAACTGGCCCAGGGCGATATAGGCCGGGACCTTGATCAGGTTCATATAGGCAAAACAGAGGGCGTTTGAGCCTACCAGAACGTCCCGGGGCAATTTGCGCGGCAGGACCCACATCTGGAAGGGCGGTGCGCCAGCGTGGGCGATCTGGCTGCCAAACCCTGAGGCGACGCCAAACAGCACCCCCAACCAGCGGGGTGCATTGACCGGCAGGGCCACCGCCTTGCCAGTGTCCTGCCACAGGCGGTGCAGGCCAAAGACGAAGGACAGGCCCCCGACCGTGGCCAGAACCGCGGTTTCAGAGACCCGCGCGGCGAACAGATATCCCAGCAGGACGCCAAGGGTCATGCCCGGGATCATGACCATCAGGACCACCTTGTCCCAGGTCTTGCGGAAGGACCAAACCCCCACCAGGTCCTGCACGATGAGGATGGGCAAAAGCACGGCGGCGCTCTGCAGGGGCGGATTGGCAATCACCATCAAGGGCATGGCCAGGGCGCCGATCCCGGCAAAACCGCCCTTGGATAACCCAGACAGGATGACCGCGACCACGGCCCATCCTATCGCCCACCCATCATGAAACATCAGACTGTCCACTCATCATCGTTACTGCAGTGATCAGGCTGAGGCCCCTCAGGCCTCGCCAAACTGCCCATAAAGGTGATTGAAGTATATCAACCTCCGGACCGGGCGAGATGACCGAACACTTAGCGAAACGGTCGGTCCGGCGACAGGTCGAATGTTCAGCTACCGCCTTCACCCCTCATGTGTGGCGGATGATAGGTCGGCCCTGCTATTCCACCCCATTGGAGTGGAACGGCAGGGTATATCTCATCCCGTTACTTTTCAGGCTCGAGCTTGATTGAGACAGGATTTGGCACCAGATCCTGGGATGCACCGGTCACCATATCCACACCGATCCCGATAACGCCTCCAACCAAGACATTTCCGGCAATGCCAGCAGCGCCGGCCCCCGCGGTTTTATGCGAAACGGAAACAGACGCCGTTTTGTATCCAGGCTTTTTGATCTCTGCCGTGAACTCAGACTTCCGGCTCATCTGAATCGCACAGGGTGTCGAAGCGCAATAGTGGCCATTGCTTGTCGTCACCGACGCCCCGGACGGATCGGTATTTACCACCCAAGCATCATTAGTGCCTCGCGTTACCGTTGCGCAGGCTGCCAATGACGATATCACCAGAAATAGACCTGCTATTTGCGTGAGTTTTTTAATCAAAATCTTTCCCTCCAATGTTGAATTGGAAAGACCACGTCCATAGTGTCTCTGCAAATAATGAATTCAATATCGTCTCTATGTAGACCGAAATACTTCCCAAAATTTTCCCTACAGATTCCTATATTAATTACAATATTGCTCATATTTGAGACTATATTTTTACTATCAGGCCCAATATTTTCTCTTTTGCCAAATTGAGGCCTAGCCAGCTCCAACCGCCATCAACCCCGCCAGAACATGCCGTGCAGACCGGCCGGGACCGCCACATCGGCGGCCCAGGTGACCAGGGGGCCGGCGTCTACGTGGCGGGCGTCGAAGACGTGCAGTTCGGTCCGGGCGG
>CAITHQ010000150.1 GCA_903892305.1 uncultured Alphaproteobacteria bacterium | reverse complement strand
TCGGTATAGGGCAGCAGGCCGATATAGCCGTCCTTGGTCTGGTAGGGTTTGCGGTTGGGATTGGCCACCCGCTGATAGGCCCACTGGCCGGTGGGCGGCTCAAAGGTGTGGTCATAGAGGTGCTCCACCAGGGTAAAGCTGGTGACGCATTCCAGCATGGGCACTTCGATGAACTGCCCCTCCCCGGTCCGCTCGCGGTGGAGGAGGCCTGCGGTAATGGCCTGACACATGAAGAGGCCCGAGACCTTGTCGGCCACCAGGGTCGGCAGGATTCGCGGGGTGGGATTGCCATCTACCCTGGGCAGCAAGTCTGCCAAACCTGAGGCCGACTGGATCAGATCGTCATAGGCCGGCTCGCCCTCATAGGGACCGTCGGAGCCATAGCCAGCGGCGTGGACATAGACCACATCGGGGCGGATGGCCTTGACGCTCTCATAGTCCAGACCCAGGCGCTTTAGGCCATCATAGCGGATGGAGACGGCGAAGACCTCGCAGGACTTGATCAGGGCCTCTAGAAGGGGCCTTGCCTCTGCGGCGCGCAGGTCCACCAGCACTGAGCGCTTATTGCGGTTGATGGCCAGGAAGATGGGGCCCAGGTCGCGGGGCGCGCCTTCAGGCACATGGCCCGCCCAGCGCATGATATCGCCACCGTCGCCCCGGCCCGAGCCTGGATCTTCCAGCTTGATCACCTCGGCCCCCTGATCCCCCAGCATCTGGGTGGCATAGGCACCGAACACTACGCTGGTGAGGTCAAGAATGCGGATCCCCGCCAGGGGCCCGGTGGCCTTTTCTGCAAGTTCTTTGGTTTCCGCCACGTCCACTCTCCCCACAGCGATAAGTCTCGTTATGATCACTTGGATAGAACGCGCAAGGCGGCGGAGGAAAGCCCTTGAATTTCGAACTCTCGGAAGAGCACCGCATGCTCAAGGACCTGGTGCAGAAGTTCGTGCGAGACGAGCTCATGCCCCTGGAAACCGCCGTCATGCAGAGGGAGGCCACAGGTCAGGGCATCTACATCAACGCCGAAGAGCGGGCCAAGGTCGATGAGGTCTCTCAGAAGCTAGGCCTTTGGGGTCTGGACGCCCCTGAAGATGTCGGTGGAGCCGACCTGCCCCAGGTGGCCCTGATCGCCGTCAATGAGGCCATGGGCTCCACGGTGACGCCCTACACCCTGCCGCCGGACTCCCCCAATCTGCGCATGCTCATGGCCACGGTAAATGAGCGCCAGAGGGAGGCCTATCTGGCCCCCTATGTGGCGGGTAAGACCATCAGCGCCATCGGCATTTCTGAACCCGGGGCCGGAGCAGACCCGGCTGGCATGTTGACCCGCGCTGTCCGGGACGGCGACGACTGGGTGATCAATGGGCGGAAGATCTGGACCAGCCGGGCGGCGGAAGCCGACTTCACCATCCTCATGGCGGTGACCGACAAGGAAAAGGGCTCCCGGGGTGGGATCTCAGCCTTCCTGGTAGACGGCGACACCCCGGGCTTCAACGTCCTGCGGCGTATTCCGATGATCGGCGGGGCCTTTACCTATGAGGTTGCCCTGGAGGACTGCCGGGTTCCGGATTGGAAGCTGCTGGGGGTCGAAGGCCAGGGCTTTGCGCCCATGCAGATCCGCTTAGGCACCCGACGCCTGCAAATGGCCAGCTGGTGCATTGGCCTAGCCCAACGGGCGCTGGACATGATGTGCGACTACGCGCCCCAGAGGGTCACCTTCGGCCAGCCCCTGTCCAATCGTCAGGCCGTCCAGTGGTGGGCCGCAGACGCCGCCACCAAGATCCACGCCGCCCGGCTCATGGCCTATGATGTGGCCTGGAAGCTGGACCAGGGCCGCGACGTCCGCCAGGAAATATCCATGGTCAAGGTGTTTGCCACCGAAATGGCCTGGGAGACGATTGATCACGCCATGCAGGCCTTTGGCGCCATGGGCATGACCAAGGAAATGCCGCTGCAGCTTATGGCCGCCAGCGTCCGCAATATGAGAATCTATGATGGGCCCTCTGAAGTCCACCGCATGGTGGTGGCCCGCAACCTTATGGGAACCAGCCGATGAGCAAGACCGCCACCCAGGAAATCACCATTTCCAAATCCGGCCATGTGGCCACCATCACCCTCGACCGGCCACCGAACAACCACGTCTCGGTAGAGCTGATGCGCGACCTGGCCGACATACTGGAAAACCTCGACGGCGACTCCGAAGTCCGCGCCGTGGTCCTAGCCTCCGCGGGCAAGGCCTTCTGCGCCGGGGCTGATCTGGTTTCGTCAGACGGCATCGCCAATAACGGCATGGGCGGGATCAATGCCCTCTATGATCAGGCCGTCCGCCTGTTCTCCATTGAGACCCCCATTGTCGCTGCTGTTCAGGGCGCCGCCGTCGGCGCGGGCCTGGGCCTCGCCCTGGTGGCCGACTTTCGCGTCGCAGCGCCAGAGGCCCGCTTCGCCGCCAATTTCGTCAAGCTGGGCTTCCATCCGGGCTTTGGCCTGACCCACACCCTGCCCCGCCTGATCGGCGAGCAGAGGGCCGCCCTGATGTTCCTCACTGGTCGCAGGGTGAAGGCCGAAGAAGGCCTCGCCTGGGGTCTGGTGGACGAGGTGGCTCCCCTGCACAAGCTACTGGAAGCCGCCCAAACCCTGGCCGCCGAGATCGCTGAAAACGCCCCCTTGGCCGTTGTCGCCACCCGCAAGACCCTCCGGGGCCAGTTGGCGGCTGCGGTGCGCGAACAAACCAATCACGAGCATGGCCAGCAGACCATTCTGCGCGCCACCGACGATTTCGCCGAGGGCGTCCGCTCAGTCCAGGAACGCCGGCCGGGGAACTTCACCGGAAGGTAGGGGGCGGCTGTAGCCTTATGTCTGCCAATGTCCTAGCCTGATCCAAATCATTCGACTTGGGGAGATGGGTTATGGGCGGACGGCAGGGATCAGGCGCAGGTTTGGCGCTGGCTTTGGGATTGTTGGTGGGAACGGCCCATGCCGCAGTGCCCGATGTGGTTGCCACTTCGGGCGGCCCGGTCAAGGCCACGGCCCGGGGGGCCATGACCACCTATTTCGCCATTCCCTATGCCGCCCCGCCAGTGGGAAATCTGCGCTGGCGGGCACCACAGGCGCCGACCAAATGGACCACGCCTGTCGCGAAGACCAAGCCCGGGGCCGCCTGCATCCAGACTGGTGCCGCCTCCTTCCGGTCCACTGGCGATAGCGAAGACTGCCTCTATCTCGACGTTCACCGCCCCACAGGGGACGGCCCCTTCCCGGTCATGGTCTGGATCTATGGCGGCGCTTTCACCAGCGGCAGCACCGGCATGTATGCCGACCCCTCCGCCCTGGTGAGTAAGGGCGTCGTTGTTGTGGCGATGAACTATCGCCTCGGTGCCCTGGGCTTCCTCGCCCATCCGGCCCTCCGCGACAGTGACGGCAGCGCGGGGGACTATGGCATTATGGACCAGCAGGCGGCCCTGCGCTGGGTTCAGGACAATATCGCGGGCTTTGGCGGTGACCCTAAGAATGTGACCATTTTCGGCGAGTCCGCCGGGGGCTTCAGCGTCATGACCCACCTGGCCTCCCCTGGCTCGGCGGGCCTGTTCCAGAAAGCCATCATCGAGAGCGGTGCCTATGGGGTCTCGGGTCAGCTGACCCAGGCCGAACTGGAGGATCGCAGCGCCAAGGCCCTGGCCAAGGTGCTGGAGGCCAAGGATGACGCCCCGGCCACCTGCGATCCAGCCAAGGTCACCGCCGACTGCCTGCGCGCCCTGCCCCTGAGCATGGTGCGAGGCAAGTTGATGAACGCCTTCACCACCGAAGTTGGCAATGTTGTCCCCTCAGTGGACGGCAAGGTCCTGCCCCAGACCATCAAGGCAACCTTTGCGGCTGGCGGCAACAACAAGGTCCCGGTGATTAACGGCGCCAACGAGAACGAGAATACCCTGTTCATCGCACTGGGCGAACTCGCCGCCCGCTTCACCGCCAAGCCTGCTAATTTCAACCCGGCCGACCGGTCCTTCCTGATGACCGCTGAGGCCTATGCCAAGACAGCCGAAGAGCAATCTAAGACCTCTGGCGTTCCGGCGGCGGACCTGATGGGCAAGCACTATCCGCTCAAGGCCTATGGCAAGGACGTGGCCCTCCAGCCGACCCTAGCCTCAGCCGCGGCCGGAACCGATGCCACCTTCTCTTGCAATGGTATCAATGTCTCAGCCAGGGTCGCGGCCCAGGGCCAACCGGTCTGGATGTATGAATTCCGCGATCAGGGTGCCCCGTCTCTCGTGGGCTCCATCGCCGGCAAATATGTGCTGAGCTTCAACCAAGGGGCCGCCCACGCTTCGGAACTGCCCTATATTTTCAATATGATGGATGTGGGCTCGGCTGACCGGAAGGCTCTTAAAGAGACCATGGCCACCTATTGGACCAATTTCGCCCGGGACGGAAATCCCAATGGCAAGGGCGTTCCTGCCTGGGCAGGGTTCAAGACTGGCAAGGTCCAGGCCCTGGATGTTCCCGAAGACGGTGGCGTCAAGGCCATGGCGGCAACCGCCTTCAAGGCCGAACACAAGTGCACGACAGCCTGGGCGAAGCAGGTCTTCTGACCTGCCCCACCCCGGCGTCAGCTGGCTTAGAAATCAGCAGCGATCGTGACAAAGCCCATGCGTGGCGGGATCGGGAAGGCGTTATAGCCACCCGAATTCCCGGTCACGCCTGCGGTCATGACGCCCTTGGTATTGCCAAGGTTGGTGACGTTTGCGCTGATCTTGGCCGACTTGGCCCACTCAGGCTTCATCGACTCCAGGTTCCAACTGGCCTGCAGACCGACCAGGAAATACGACTTCACCGACAGGTCGTTGAGGTAGGTCACATAGCGGCGACCGACATAATCACCCGTCACCTGGCCCTCGAAGTCGCCATAGCGGAAGCTGGCGACGGTCTTGTTCATCCACTTGGGCGACAGGGGAACATACTTGCCGCCAGTAGCGACCTTTATGGATTCCGTGACGCCGTTCACGACGCGGGTGCCGCTCAGATAGTCTGAAGAATATTTGGCGTCGGTATAGGACACGGCATTGTAGACCCGGAAGTGGGGGCCAAACTCGACCGTGGCGGCCAGATCAGCGCCGGTTGTCTTCACGTCGCCCACATTTGCCAGGATGGCTGGAGCGGGGTTGATGAAGTTGAAGGGGGCGATGTTCAGAAGGCGGTTGCGGAAGTCCACGTGGAAGATGTTGGCTTGGCCTTCGATCGCCGTGATCGGACCGGCGGCCACTTCCCGACGAGTCCGGATACCAGCTTCATAGGTCCATGAGGTTTCAGGCTTCACGGTGGACTTGAACAGCTCAAAGGCCGACTGGGTGCCGAGGCTCCAAGGCGTAAAGCCGTAGAAACCGCTGCCAGCGCCGTAGGTCACGAACTGGCGCAGGTTCTTCTGGACGTTGACGAAGACCTGCTCGTGATCGGTAACGTCCCAGAGGACGCCAGCCTGGGGCAGGAACCATTCGCCGGACTGGATCTTACCCGTTGGGTATTGAACCGGCACAGCCACAGTCGGCAAGTTTTTCTGATTGACCGGGAAGCTGCCCTTGGCCCACTGCTGGCTGGACTTGAAGCCATATTGCAGCAGCAGGTTGGGCTGGATCCGCCACTGATCCTGAGCATGCAGCTGCAGGATGTTGACGAACTGCTCAGCATAATACTGGGTCAGAACCTTCGCGCCGCCCGGGACGGAATAGGGCGATAGATCGTTATTGGCGGCTGTCATCGGATACCAGACCCGATGCTGAGCTGGCTCATTGTGTTCGATCCAGGCCCCGAGCTCGATCTTGTGATCACCAGTTTCCCAGTTGAAGGTCGAGACGCCACCGCTGCGATTTATGCGGTATTCCGTGGTACGGACGGCATTGCCCGAGCCGCCAAACAGGGCCGAGATGTTCTGCAGGGTCGTCGCCGAAGTTGAACCGCCCACCACCAGGCTCGGATAATAGGTGGCGAACAGGCCAGGCAGTCCAGCGGTGTTGATCGGGCCCGCAACAATGCCGCGACCATAGTTATAGTGGTAATAAACCTGATTGCTCCAGGTCATCTTCGAACCGAGGTTCAGATCGTATTTCACGTAGGACAGGATGTCCTCACGCTGAGCGGCACTGAAGCAGTTGGAGAAGTTATTGCCCTGGGCGGTTGGCGGTGTGCCATTGGTCAGCGTACTCGAGCAGGCCGCCATGTTCGGATAGAGGAAGGGACGGGTATAGGGGAAATAGGTGGAAGTCGCCGTCTGGGCATTGCCAAAGGCCGTGGCGTCTTCGTTGGGCTCAACCTTCTTGTCCCAGTCGAAATAGGCGGTCAACTTGCCGGTCTCAGTGGCATGGACGTATTTCAGGTTGATCTGATCGGCCTTCTGATGGCCGTTAAAGTCCCAAGCCTTGGCGTCGTGGTGAAGGTAGGAAATATAGGCGCTGTCGCCGCCGTCAGACTGTCCGGTGTCAAACCGAACAAAGGTGCGGGTCGCCTGATAGCTGCCAAGGGTTTGCCGAAAGGCACCACCGCGTTCGGCTGACGGGGCCCGGGAAAAGGTTTCGATCGCCCCGCCCAGATTGCTGGTGGAGGGTACGCCCAGGGCACCGGCGCCGGAGAACAGGGTCACCCGCTCGACGTTTTCACTGGTGACCGAGCGCGAGGGGCTGAGACCGTTATAATTGCCATATTGCTGGTCGCCGAGGGGAACGCCGTCCATGGCGTAGGCGAGCTGCTGGGTGGCAAAACCGTGGACGAACAGGGAGAGGTTCTGCTCGTTATTCCCCCAAGGGTCGGCGGTCACATAGAGAACGCCCGGTAGGGTCTGGATGGCCTTCAGTGGGCTAACGCCGGGAAGGATCTTCTGGATCTCGACGGTTTGCATGGACACGGCCGAGCGTGTCGAGACTTGTGCGGTAACAACCACTTCCGACAGGGCCGAGGTCTCTTCGGGCTTGCTTGCGGCGTCTGCGGCCTGCGAGCTACCTGCGATGAGTAGGACGGCCATGGTGGTGGTCATGAGGGCCGCACGGCGACCATTGGAAGACTTCATCTTTATTCCCCTTCGTTTCGGACCCGAGGTCCTTAATCGGAGACGCGTTAGGGGGCTTACGCGACAAAGCCGCTTCACATTCGCGACGGTTTCATGAACTGGGACTTTGTAATGGGCCGTTATTGCCGAAAGCCAGATTGAGATGCTTTAGCGCCTCTGCCAACCTAGCTTGTGTCAGGACGGCTTGCGCCCGACCTTGCGACTGTCCAATTGCGCCCCAGCGGTCCTGGCGATTTCAAGTTGGGCGAAGATCGACTTCGGCAGGTCCCGTTCTGTCGCCTGGCTTAGGCTGACAATGGCATCTGCGTCGGTCGTCTCAACCACCGCAGCTGTAATGACCGGGTCTGTCAGAAGGCAGGCGAGCGTCAGGTCTTCAGCGGTCCAGTTGGGAGTCGTTTTTAGAAAATCCAGAGAGGGCATCTGGTCTGGGGGTGGCGGCGACTTGAAACCCAGCAGCTCTTTAATTTCCGACATTAGGGACCGCGTAGAGTCACCTTCGGCCGGAGCACCAAAATAGGCCCGGGCGAAAACCAGTGTGTCTAACCGAGAGGCTTCAATAATCTTGCGACGAAGGATTGGGTTTTCACCGATCCCAAAGAAGGTCTTCACCGCTGTGAACCGACGATCAGACAGGCAAAGGTCAACCGCCTGCTCTCCGCCCACTATGCCCAACCTTTCAAAGGCGCTGGCCTGGGCAAAGGAATCGAGAACATCCCACGCCTCTGGCTCCAGAATCTTATAGGCATCCCACTCGAGCATAAGGACGTCCAGGCCTGCAAGGCCGGTCCAGTCGAGAGCTGCCTCAATGGCTTCAGCAATATTAAGGCTCGAAATGGAGGGCCGCCCGGATGGCCGGATACGCCAGATCACGACGATGCCAGAAGGATCAAAGGGCGCAATCTCGGCACCGAGCGCCTTGGCCAGGGCTTCTGATGCCGTGACCACCTCGAACGCCGTCACCCCCTGCAATAGGCATACGCGAATGCGAGCCCGCCATTCGCTATAGCTTACATCAGAACGGGGATCGTCCAGCTGAACAGCGATAGACGACACCGTCTTCCCATTATTTCCATAGGATCTGTAGCGCATCTAGCTCAGTCCGCCCGCTAACCGCCGACCTTCTAAGGTCAATTCCAGGTTAAGCCTAAAAGCCCTTAGAACTCGTAAAGCAGTCTCCGAAGGGGTCAATTGGCCTGTGGCAACGCCGAAAACGCGGGAGGCTGGGCTGGAAGCTATACTATAGATTTTATAGGGGATTTGCCTCCAGGTGGCTGAGTACCCGCGCGGCACCGACCAGGGCGGCATAGGGGTGAACAATCAGGGCCGTGGGAATATCGACCATATAGTCCGTCAGCCGACCCTTGGCTTCGAACCGCCGCCGGAAGCCACCCGAAAGCATACGCTCGATGAGGCGCGGTGCAATGCCACCAGAGATGTAGACCCCCCCGCGGGCACCATAGGTCAAGGCAATGTCGCCCGCTGCAGAGCCATAGATTTCAAGGAAGCGATCCAGCGTCTGCGAGGCTAAAACATCGCCCTTCAGTCCCTCGGTCGTCACCGCCTTCTGATCTTTCAAGGGTGCCGGAGACCCATTGATCTCACCTAAAGCCTGATAGAGGTCAAAGAGGCCCTGGCCGGACAGTACCCGCTCAATGGAAACCCGCTCGTACTTGCGTCGCAAGATCTTGAGCACTTCGATCTCGACATCATCGCCAGGGGCGAAACTTGCATGACCGCCCTCAGCTGATATTGCCAGATCGCCGCGGTCAGACCGGGCGAGACCTGCAACGCCAAAGCCGGTTCCAGCGCCAAGCACCACCACCGGCGCGCCCTCAGCACCCTTTAGATCAGGTCCAATTTGCCGCAGATTGTCTGGGGTCAGCAGGGGTGCAGCCATGGCCTGGGCTGCGAAGTCATTAAGAAGCCGCGCCGTTTCAAATTCGAAGGTTCCCACCAATTCGCCTTCGGAAATGTGCCAATCAATATTGGTAAAGGCGATCTCGCCGTCGACCACGGGACCGGCGACAGCCAGGGCCGCGCGGGCCAGGCGACGCCCCTTGGTCAGGTCTTCCAGATAGGTAGCAATCACCTCCGAAAGAGAGGCGTAGTCTGCGGCGGCATAGGTCTTGGGATGACGGATATGACCTTCAGTATCCACAAGGGCTAGGCGTGCATTGGTACCGCCAATATCGCCAACTAGGCCGACAAATTGGGTCTTCATGGGGTGACCTCAAATAGGGCGCAGGCCCCAGCTTCCGCAGGACCGGCGGCGCGGCGCATCCAGCCAAACATTTCGCGACCAAATCCGTGAGCGGCGGCCTTCGCCGTCGCAGGCGTTCGAGACGCAAGGACAGCAGGGTCGACCATCAGGTCCAGAGTTCCAGCATGGCCGTCCAATCGGATGATGTCGCCATCCTGCACCAGGGCCAGGGGCCCCCCCAGCTTGGCTTCCGGCGAGACATGGATCGCGGCTGGAACCTTACCAGAGGCACCCGACATCCGACCGTCTGTAACCAGAGCCACCTTGAAACCCTTGTCCTGCAGGACCCCAAGGGTTGGGGTCAGGCTGTGGAGTTCAGGCATGCCATTGGCCTGGGGGCCCTGGAACCGAACCACGGCAATAAAGTCGCGATTGAGCTCGCCGCGCTTATGAGCCGCCAGCAAATCGTCCTGATCATGGAAGACCACGGCCGGGGCCTCGATCACCAAATGCTCATCCTTGACCGCCGAGGTCTTGATGACAGCCCGCCCCAAGGGACCGGTCAAAAGTCGAATACCGCCCTCGGGCGCAAAAGGATCCTTGGCCGAGCGCAGGATCTCAGTGTTCAGGGATTTTTCGGGGCCGTCACGCCAAACCAGGGTGCCGTTCTCCAGGAAGGGCTCCTGCTGATAATGGCGAAGGCCGGGGCCAGCGACCGTAATGACATCCTCATGGGCGAGACCCGCATCCAGCAGTTCGCGCACCACCACGGCCATGCCGCCAGCGGCGTGGAAGGCGTTCACATCGCCTGCGCCATTGGGATAAACCCTGGCCAATAATGGGGTGACCTTGGACAATTCGTCGAAGTCGCTCCAATCGACGATGACCCCTGCCGCCCGCGCCATGGCCACTAGGTGCAGGGTATGATTGGTCGAGCCCCCTGTGGCCAGCAGGCCGACAATGGCATTGACCACCGCCTTTTCATCCACCACCGCCGACATGGGGATATAGGCATTGCCACCTTGAGCGATCTCCATAGCCCGCCTCGGCGCAGCAACAGTCAGGGCGTCGCGCAGGGGCGTGTTGGGATGGACAAAGGCGGCACCCCGGAGGTGCAGACCCATCATTTCCATCACCATCTGGTTGGAATTGGCGGTGCCATAAAAAGTGCAGGTGCCAGGCCCATGATAGGCCTTCATCTCGCTTTCCAGCAGCTCATCGCGGGAGGCATTGCCCTCGGCATAGCGGGCGCGCACCGCGGTTTTCTCAGCGTTGGAAATCCCCGAGGTCATGGGACCTGCGGGAACAAACACCACCGGCAGATGGCCAAAGGACAGGGCACCTATAACAAGGCCCGGTACGATCTTGTCGCACACCCCCAGCATCAGGGCGGCATCAAAGGCATCATGGGTCAGGGCGACCGCCGTCGACATGGCGATCACATCCCTGGAAAACAGCGAGAGCTCCATACCTGGCCGACCCTGGGTGACGCCGTCGCACATGGCCGGAACGCCTCCAGCGAACTGGGCGGTCCCACCGGCAGCCTCTGCTGCTGCCTTGATGATCTCCGGAAAGCGCTCAAAGGGCTGATGGGCCGAGAGCATGTCATTATAGGAGGAGACAATGGCGATATTGGGCGCGGTCGGATTACGCAGACGCTGCTTGTCGCCTTCAGGGCTGGCGGCGAAAGCGTGGGCCCAGTTGGCGCAGGAGAGTTTGGCCCGACCCGGAGCAGAGGCACCGGCTTGCGCCATACGGTCGAGATAGTCTGTGCGGGTCTCACGACTGCGCTCAATGATCCGCGCTGTAACTGCAGCGGTGACCGGATGCATGGACATCTCCTGGTGGGTCTGGAGGATCGAGGGAAGAGGGCGGGGGGTTTAGACCTTTAACGGCAGGCTTGCACCCCTCGTCTTATCCCCGTCGAAGGGGGGCGTGGGCGATCCGAAGGATATTTGCAGCCCCGGGCGAGCCCATGGGCAGGCCTGCGAGGATCAGAACCCGGGCCCCTGGCTGGCAAAGTCCTAAATTAACCGCATGATCAACCGCCACCTTGGCGAGATCTTCGGCATCGGTAATAGGGGCAATCACTTGGGTTTCGACCCCCCATGCCAGGGCCAGTCGCCGCGCCGCCGAAAGCTCGGTGGTCAGGGCCAGGGTGGGCTGAAGCGGCCGCTCCCGAGACAGGCGCAGGGCCGTCTGGCCGGTAGTGGTGAAGGCAGCAAGACAGCCGGTACTGGCCGAGTCTGCCGCGCGACGGGCGGCCGCCACCAGGGCATCAGCATCAGCATCCTCAATGGGATATTCAGCCCGCATGAGTTCTGGCCAGCGTGGATCTTGCTCAACCCGAGTCAGGATCCGGTCCATGATGGTGACGGCCTCAAGGGGAAAATCCCCGGCGGCCGTTTCGGCTGACAGCATGACGGCGTCGGCGCCTTCATAGACCGCGCCGGCCACGTCGGAGGCCTCGGCCCTGGTCGGGTTGGGGCATGGATCATGGACTCAAGCATTTGCGTGGCGACAATGACAGGAATGCCACGGGTGCGGGCAGCGCGAACCAAGGCCTTTTGGACCACTGGAACATCTTCAGGTGCCAACTCGACCCCCAAATCTCCCCGCGCCACCATGACGGCTTCACAGAGGTCGAGGATTTCGTCCAAGGCATCAAGGGCGGCGGGTTTTTCGATCTTGGCCAGCACGCCAGCTCGCCCCCGCACAATCTGCCGCAGGTCAGCCATATCGGCGGCCCGCTGGACAAAGGACAAGGCGACCCAGTCCACACCTTGGGACAGGGCAAAATCCAGATCCTGACGATCTTTTGGGGTCAGGGCGGGGATGGGAATGGTCAGGCCTGGCAGGTTCAGGCCCTTGTGGTCGGACAGGGCCTCCCCGCCGAGCACTCTAGTTTCAGCAAAATCAGGGCCGCAGGACAGCACCTTCAGGCGGACCTTGCCATCATCCAACAGGATTTCAGCCTCAGGTCTCAGGGCCGCAAAGATTTCACTGTGCGGCACGCAGATCCGTGTGGCGTCGCCCGGGGTTGGGTCGCGGTCCAGCCGGAAAGACTGGCCAACCTTGATCTTGATCCGCCCTTCGGCGAATTCACCCAGGCGCAGCTTGGGGCCCTGGAGATCAGCGAGGACCGCAAGGTGGCGACCAACCTCGATTTCCGCCTGCCGGACATTAGCGATGGTCTTTGCATGGTCTGCTTGGACGCCATGGCTGAAATTGACCCGAAAAACGTCTGCACCGGCGCGAGCCAGGGCCACCACCTGGGCGGGGTGGGAGCTAGCGGGGCCAAGGGTGGCGACAATGCGGGCACGACGGGCACGAATCATAAGGCAGTCCTAATCATGCCAGGCGCGTTCAGTGCGCTCGATCAAGGCAAAAGCTCCAGCGGGGCCCCAGCTGCCAGCGGCATAGGGTTTGGGCAACAAGCCTGCATCAGCCCAGGCCTGGGATATACCATCGACCCATGTCCAGGCCTCTTCCACCTCATCACGGCGAACAAAGAGTGTGGAGACCCCATGGATGACATCGAGCAAGAGGCGCTCATAAGCAATGTGGCGTCGGGCATTGGGTCCGGCAAAGGCCTTGAGAAGGGACAGGGACAGGGGAAGTGACTGCAAACGCATGCCGCCCTGGGACAGGCCCGGCGACTTGTTCATCAGCAAGAGTTCAATGTCCTCGTCGGGCTGCAGGTCGATGACCAAGCGGTTGGCGACAAGGTCGTTCTTGGCTGCCTCGCCAAAGATGGAATGGGGTACGCCCTTGAATTGAATGACGATCTGGGTCCGACGTTCGGGCAAGCGCTTTCCGGTCCGCAAGTAGAAGGGCACACCAGCCCACCGCCAGTTGTCGATGTCGGCGCGGAGGGCCACAAAGGTATCTATGCCTGAGGGCTGACCACGCTCCTCCTCATAACCCTTGACAGATGAACCCGCGACGACGCCTGGCGTGTATTGTCCCCGCACGCTGTTAGGTCCAACGGCTGCACGGCTGAAGGGTCGCAGGGACCGGAGAACCTTGACCTTTTCATTGCGGACTGAGTCCGGCTCCATGTCGGAAGGCGGCTCCATAGCCACGAGACACAAAAGCTGCAGCATATGGTTTTGCAGCATATCTCGCAGAGCCCCATGCTCGTCATAATAGGGCCAGCGATCACCGACTCCCTCAGTCTCGGCCACAGTGATCTGGACGTGGTCAATGGTAAGGTTGTTCCAGAGGGGCTCAAAGAGGGTGTTAGCAAAGCGCAGGGCGATGAGGTTCTGGACGGTTTCCTTGCCAAGATAGTGATCAATCCGGAAAACCCGATCTTCGGTGAAGACCTCGCCCACCGCTTGATTGATGGCCCTGGAGCTCTGCAGGTCATGGCCGATGGGCTTTTCCATGACAATCCGGCTGGTGGGGGTTGCAAGGCCGGAGGCTTGGAGACTGCTGCAAATCCGGCTGTAGAGACTGGGAGAGACAGCCAGATAGAACATCGGTGTAGCGGCGAGGCCCACCGCAGCCTTAAGTCTATCTGCGCCCTCGACTGTGGTGGCGTCGGCGACCACATATTCGAGCCGAGCTTCGAACCGACCCCAGACCTCATCAGTTAGACCGCCCACCCGAATGGCGACGGACGCCTTGGTTTTTGCAATGAAATCGGTCCGGGAGACCTCTGCCCTGGCGGTGGCGACAATACGGATGTCAGGGTTGAGAAAACCGTCTGCATCTAGGAAGTAGAGTGCTGGAAACAGCATGCGCTGGGCGAGGTCGCCCGTCCCGCCAAACAGAACAATGACATCGACCAAGGCGGCGTCGGCCATGGAATCTTTCCTTTGGTCACCAAGACCTTAGACGAAACGCCCGAGGTCAAATTCACGATCCAGTGCAGGATCGCTAAGTGTGCTCTGCATCTTTGCCGACGCAGTTAAAGCTTTCGATTGAGAGCTGCTCGCCCAGACGCTCGGCCAAGGCGATCTCCCATGCCCATTAGGCGCTGCGCCGGGTTTTGGAGTGGTTAATTCGCCAGCTTTAGCGACGGAAGATTCGTGGTGTCCTGCGCGTCCATCTGGAGCTGACGGAAATGGGCGATGACGCCACTCTGATCGCCAAATTCCATAAGTTGGTCGGAGGCTGCGGTATAGGCTGGCCAGGCCGGGCCCGTAGCGCAGTCGGGGCGGCCGGTCTTGGCAAAGGCCACCCAGCAGGAGTGCATCAGGCTGGCCATGGCCTGGTCCTGATCTGACACCACGCTTAGCGGGGTCCTCCGTCCCCAATAATGGAAGACATACTGGATTTCCGCCGCATGGAAGGCTCGGGTCACCACGGGGCGGAACCGCGAGCCCACATAGGAAAAGTGGTAGAGCCAGGTCGGCTGTCCACCGGCAGCGGTGCGGGCCACCCAACGGGCAGGGGCACCCATAATGCGATCGGTGAAGATGGCGCGGGCGAGGACCTCGTCCCCCGCTGCGGCTTCCTGGACATAGATGCTGCGGGCAGCGGGCGGGATCATGGCAGCCATGGACGGAGACCAAGGTCCCATCAGAGAGTCCTCGCCGGAATTAGACCCGATCACCAGGGGCACATCAGCCGCGCGGCCGGCGGCAAAGGCCTGGCTGGGCGTCTCAGTCATCAGCTTGCCATCCACAAAGGGGCCGAAGCTACCGCCGATCTTTGCCACGAGATCAGCAGCGGACAGGGCGCGGAGCTGGGTCGCATCTGCGCCTTCGACCCCCATGGCTTTGAGGGCCTTGAGGCCATCAGCTTCCTTTGCAGTAAGACTGGTTGGGGCAAACCAGCCACCGCCCGATTGCACCATGGCCTGTTTGTAGAGCCCCTTGGTCGAGGGCGTGGCTAGAAGGGCGAGGGTGCTCATACCCCCGGCGCTTTCGCCAAACACCGTCACCCGTTTCGGATCACCCCCAAAGGCCTGGATATTGTGCTGGACCCATTTGAGGGCCGCGATCTGGTCCATCAGACCGTAATTGCCCAGGGGCTCTCCTGGTTTGGCGGCCTTGGTCAGGGATGGATGGGCGAAGTAGCCCAAGGGGCCCAGGCGATAATTGATCGTCACCAGGATTACACCGTCCTTGGCGAAATTGGTCCCGTCATAGACCCAGCCTGCCCCTGTCCGGTGACTGCCCCCATGGATCCAAACCATGACCGGCGCGCCTTTTGCCCCGGTGGGTGTATAGACATTGAGCTGAAGGCAGTCTTCGCTCATGGGGCCATTGGCGCCGCCGCTATTGGGGCTGCCATCGGAGGTCATAGGCTGGACGCAGGAGGGTCCGACCTTGACGGCGTCACGCACGCCAGACCAGGCGGGTGCCTTAGCAGGCGGGGCCCAGCGCAGGGCATCGACCGGCGGGGCGGCGAAAGGAATGTTGCGATAGACGGCCACGCCGTCATGGGCCTCTCCGGCTAGGAGGCCCGTTTCGACCTTGACCTGTGCGGGTTCGGCCTGGGCCGCGGCGGCGAGGGCGAACACGGCACCGATCAGGGACATGGCAAGGTGGCTTGGGCGCATGGGTCTTCCTCCCGGTGGGATCGGGCTTGATATGGAGGGAGGATTCCTCCTCCCAGGGCAGCAGGTCAAGGCAAGCTTCAGTGAAAGTCGCGGCTAGCCAGAAGACGACCCCTCGCGCGGGTCTCCAGGCGGGCGTCCGGATCTTCCTGGCGCATGGCCGCCGCCAGGTGGGAGAGGTCGATAAAGCTCTTGGCCACCACATGGATAATGGCGTCTTCAATCTGCAACTGGCCATGCACGGCAATCAGACTGCCCCCCATGATCAGCCGGCGATTGGCGTCAAAGACGTCTTTCCAGATAACGACATTGGCCGTGCCGGTTTCGTCCTCCAGAGTCATGAAGACCACGCCCTTGGCGGTGCCGGGGCGCTGGCGGACCAGGACCAGCCCACCGACACAGGTCCGCCGTCCGTGACGCAGGGTCTTGAGCCGCCCAGCTGGCACCGCCCCCAACCGCTCCAGCTCAGGCCGGAAGAAGCTACAGGGATGGGCCTTTAAGGACAGGCGGGTGGTCCGATAGTCCTCGGCCACCTCAAGGGGTGCGCTCATCAGCGGCAACTCCACCTGGACCTCCTTTAAGGTCTGACGGGCCATGAGCGGCGCCCTGGTCTCCACCTGAGCCTCCTCGGCCAGGCCCTTGACCGCCCACAGGGCCTGACGGCGGCTATAGCCTAGGCCTGCAAAGGCATCGGCCTCGGCCAGCAGTTCCAGGGTGCGGCGGGACAGGCCCCGGGCAAAACCCTCGGGCGAGGCGACACCCTGGGCGCGGAGCTCTACCAGCCTTAGCCCCTCATCCCGCTGAAGCCCCTTGATCTGGCGTAGACCCAGCCGCACGGCCCGTAGACGTTTGCCCTCCTGGGGCTCGAGGGTGCAGTCCCAGTCGCTGGTCATAACGTCCGGTGGCCGCACCTCGACCCCGTGCTCCCGAGCATCGCGAACCAGTTGCGAGGGCTGGTAAAAGCCCATGGGCTGGCTGTTGATCAGGGCCGCGCAAAAGGCGTCAGGCCAGCGCCACTTCACCCAGGCCGAGGCATAGACCAGCAGGGCAAAGCTGATGGCGTGGCTTTCGGGAAATCCATAAGAGCCGAAGCCCTCGATCTGATGAAAGCAGTCTTGGATGAACTGCTCATCATAGCCCTTAGCCCGCATGCCGGTGATGAACTGCTGTTCGTATTCGCCGACATTGCCGTGGTGGCGGAAGGTCGCCATGGCCCGGCGCAGACCATCGGCGTCATTCTCGCTGAAGCCGGCACCCTCAATGGCGATACGCATGGCCTGCTCCTGGAAGAGGGGCACGCCCATGGTCTTTTTCAGGATCTTTTCCAGCTCGTCCGGCGGATGGGGCGGGTTGGGTTTGGGGAAGACAATGGCTTGCGGATCATTACGGCGCCGGAGATAGGGGTGGACCATGTTTCCCTGGATGGGGCCGGGGCGGACAATGGCCACCTCGATGACCAGATCATAGAAGGTCCGGGGTTTCAGCCTGGGCAGCATGGACATCTGGGCCCGGCTTTCCACCTGGAAGACCCCGACGGAATCGGCCTTGCACAGCATGTCAAAGACCTGCGGAACCTCCTGGGGCACGTGGGCAATGTCGGTGATTACCGTCCCGTCCGGCAGGGGGGGCAGCATGGCGAAGCTCTTGCGTAAGGCGCTGAGCATGCCCAGGGCCAGGACGTCGACCTTCATCAGACCCAGGGCGTCAATGTCGTCCTTGTCCCATTCGATGAAGGTCCGGTCGGCCATGGCGGCATTGCCGATGGGCACGGTCTCGTCCAGCCGTCGCTTGGTCAGGACATAGCCCCCCACATGCTGGGACAGGTGGCGGGGAAACTTCAGCAGCTCGGTGGCCAGAGCCGTGGCCCGGCGGATCTCCGGACTGTCGGGATCAAGGCCAGTCTGGCGGATGTGCGCATCAGGGCTCATCCCGCCCCAACTGCCCCAGACCGTTCCGGAGAGGGCGGCGGTGACGTCGTCGGTGAGGCCGAGCGCCTTGCCCACCTGGCGGATGGCCATGCGCGGGCGATAGTGGATGACCGTGGCGACAATGGCCGCCCGGTCGCGGCCATAGCGGCGGTAGACATACTGCATGACCTCTTCCCGGCGCTCATGCTCGAAGTCCACGTCAATGTCGGGGGGCTCGCCGCGCTTCTCGGAGATGAAGCGGGAGAACAGCAGGTCCTGATCCTTCTTGGTGGGATCCACGGCGGTGATCCCAAGGCAGAAGCAGACCATGGAATTGGCCGCCGACCCACGCCCCTGGCAGAGGATTTTTTGCTCCCGCGCCCAACGGACAATGTCGTGGACGGTGAGGAAATAGTTAGCAAAGCCCAGCTTATCGATCAGGGCCAGTTCGTGATCCAGGGTGGCCTTTTCCTTTGGCCCCATACCCTTTTCGAACCGCCAAGCTGCCCCGGCCCAGGTCAGGTCCCGCAAATGCTGCATGGGGCTCTTGCCAGCGGGAACCGGCTCATCGGGATATTCATAGCTCAGCTGGGACAGGTCGAAGCCGATACACCGGGCAATCTCGGTGCTGCGCTCCACAGCGCCGGGAAATTTCGCGAACAGCCGGGCCATTTCCTCGGG
>CAITHQ010000149.1 GCA_903892305.1 uncultured Alphaproteobacteria bacterium | reverse complement strand
GCCGCCCGCCAGGGAGCCATTGGCTTCATCGTCATTCACGAAACCGACCCAGCCTCTTATGGCTGGAACACGGTCAAGAACTCCAACACAAATACGGTTTTCGACATTATCCGCGCTGATCCAAAGGCCGCCCATGCGCCCCTGGAGGCCTGGGTCCAGCGGGAAGTGACGGTCAACCTGTTCAAGGCCGCAGGTCTCGACTTCGAAGCTCTGAAGACCCAGGCCCAGACCCGAGAGTTTAAGCCTGTCACCCTGAGCGGTGTGACTTTCTCGTCGGACTTCGATGTGGATGTGCAGAAGATCGTGTCCAAGAACGTGGTCGGGCGCCTGCTTGGGACCAAGCACCCCAAGGAGACCGTGATCTATTCCTCCCACTGGGATCACCTGGGGGTCGGTCTGCCCGACGCCAAGGGCGACAAGATCTATAATGGTGCCGTCGACAATGCCGGTGGCTCAGCCATGATGATCGAAATCGCCCGGCAATTCGCCAAGGCCCCCCCGACCGACCGCTCTGTTGTCTTCCTGTCGGTCACAGCCGAGGAAAAGGGCCTGCTAGGCTCAGAATACTACGCCGCCAACCCGGTCTATCCCCTGGGGACCACCGTGGCTGATATCAATATGGACGGAGTCTCCACCTCTGGCCGGGCCCACGACTTCACCACCTCGGGCAATGCCCCCCTGACCCTGCAGGATGACCTGATCGAGGTCGCCAAGGGCTATGGCCGCACCTACAGCCCCGACCCCCGTCCAGGTGCCGGTAGCTTCTTCCGCTCAGACCACTTCCCCTTCGCCAAGCGCGGAGTGCCGGCCATTTCCTATGGCTCGGGCCAGGACCTGTTCAAGGGCGGCAAGGAACGGGGCGAGGCCCTGGCGCGGGACTATGTGACCTATCGCTATCACCAGCCCGCCGACGAATACTCCGCTGACTGGGACCTGACCGGCGCTGCCGAGGACGGCGGCATGCTGATCGACCTAGGCCGTCGCCTAGCCAATTCACGGGAATGGCCGGAGTGGAAGGCGGGGTCAGAGTTCAAGGCACCCCGTGACGCCACAGCGGCGGTTCGGAAGTAAGACTAAAGCAGGCCTAGTCGTCCTCATCCTCGTCGGGAGCGTCCACCACAGGGGGCGCTTCCGGCAGGGGGACATTGCGAATTGAGATGATTTCGGCCCCCGGGAAGGCGGTCATGACCGACTTCACGAAGGGGTCCTGGCCGATTTCTTCGCGGGTTTCCTGTTGCTCGCGCTTCTGGCGTTCCCACTGGCTCTCGGCGCCGCCGCCACCCTGGACAGTGATCAGCCAGGGGTGGCCAGTCCATTCCTTTAGGCGGCTGACCAGCCTCTGGGTCAGGTTTGAGGGCGCGCCGGGCGCGGGCTCGAACTCGATGGCCCCGACCCGAAAGCTGACCGGGCGGACAAACCGTTCGACGTCCAGCCGCAGGGCGATGTCGCGCTTGGCGTCGATCAGGGCGACCACGTCGGCAAAGGACTGCAGGGTCGGTGGGGCCTCAGCCTGAGGGGCAGGCGCCGTCATACGGACCTGACCACCGCTGCTCATCTGGGCGCCGCCGCCGCTGCCGCCCGGACCGGGTGCGGGGGAACTGCCACTGACGGGCTCTCCGGCCTGCAGGCGCTTGAGGGCTTCTTCAGGCCCAGGCAGATCGGCGGCATAGGCCAGCCGGATCAAGGCCATGTCCACGGCCGCCGCCGGGTCGGGCGCACGACGAACCTCGTCCTGGGCCCGCAGCAGCATCTGCCAGATCCGCGACAGGGTCCCGGCCGAAATCGCCGCGCCCACTGCCGCCAGCCGGCCAGCCTGTTCTTTGGGCAGGACCAGGGCCTCAATCCCTATGGCCTTGGCCACGGAGGCACCGTGCACATGCTCCATCAGATCCAGCATGATCTGGCTGGGATCAGCGCCATAGCCGTACAGCTGGCGGAAGGTCTCGATGGCCTTGCCCGCCTGGCCGCGCAGGACCTCTTCAAACAGGGTGATGGTCTGGGCGCGGTCGGCGAGGCCCAGCATGTCGCGGATGATGGCCGCAGGTACAGTCTGGCCGGGCTCGCCCTGGACAATGGCCTGGTCGAGCATGGACTGGGCGTCGCGGACCGACCCCTCAGCCGCCCGGGCAATGAGCATCAGGCCCTCGGCCTCGACCCGCACCCCTTCGGCCTCGCAGATCATTTCGAGATTTTTGACGATGACATCGGGCTCCACCCGCCGCAGGTCAAACCTCTGGCAGCGGGAGAGGATGGTCACTGGGACCTTGCGGATCTCGGTGGTGGCGAAGATGAACTTGGCGTGGGAGGGCGGCTCCTCCAGGGTCTTGAGTAGGGCGTTGAAGGCTCCGCCCGACAGCATGTGCACTTCGTCGATGATGTAGACCTTGTAGCGCGCCTCGACCGGGGCATAGCGCACGCCGTCCAGCAGTTCGCGCATATCGGCCACGCCGGTCCGGCTGGCGGCATCCAGCTCCAGCACGTCCATATGCCGGCCTTCGATGATGGCCTTGCAGTGGCGACCGTCGACGGTCAGGTCGAGGGTGGGCGCATGAATCGCATCGGTTTCATAGTTGAGCGCCCGGGCCAGCAGGCGGGCCGTGGTGGTCTTGCCCACCCCGCGCACTCCGGTGAGCATAAAAGCATGGGCGATACGACCGGTCCCGAAGGCGTTCTTGAGCGTCCGGACCATGGCCTCCTGGCCATAGAGATCGTCAAAGGTGCGGGGCCGGTACTTCCGGGCGATGACGGTATAGGCAGCCGATTCACGCGACGGTGCCGCAGCAGGCGCAGGGGTGCTGCCGAACATGTCCGCCGTATGGGGATCACGCTCGGGAAGGTCGGGCTCAAGCGTGAGGTCTTCGTCGGCCATTACCGCGCTTTGAAAAGACGTTCTGGGTGGAGACCGGACAACGACCCGAAGCGTGACTCGTTACGGCTGCTTCCTTCCGGACCTGACCGGGTTGGCGAGGCGTTCGCCCGTCGCCGATCTCCGCCCCCTATATCGCGGTCCAGACGCACATACGCAAGCATGACTCTTGTCGCAAAGGTGAGGTAATAGACTCACATGCCTCTGACCGCCTTTATGAACACCTTCGCCGGCAACCCCCTCAACAGGGCAAGCGACAAGCGCAAAGACGACGCCTGGATCGCTGAACGGTTTGCCTCCGATGAATCCCTGGCCTTCGTTATGTGGAACGGAAAGCCCTTCGTAGAAAAGTCCGCAGACGGTGGCCTGCAGATCGCCTACCTGCCCACCAAGATGGCCGACGGTCTGTCGGGCGGTCCCGAGCGCCTGTTATTCATGGGGCTTTGGAAGGACACCGCCATCTTCGCAGTGGACATGGAGGGTCCCGCCGATCCGGCCGATGGCCCCCTGCAGGGCCTGGGCAAGTTCGAGGACATGCGCGGCCTGGCCGCCCGTCTGCCGGCCGGGGATGCCGCCATACTCGGCACCGCCAAGGGCATGTTCGAATGGCGCCGCAAGCACAAATACTGCGCCGCCTGTGGCCAGCCTTCTGAAGTCGCCGAGGGCGGCTGGAAGCGCCAGTGCCCGGCCTGTAAGGCTGAACACTTCCCCCGCACTGACCCGGTGGTGATCATGTTGGCCGTCTACAAAGACCGCTGCATGCTCGGCCGTCAGGAAATCTGGCCCAAGGGCATGTTCTCGGCCCTGGCTGGCTTCCTGGAGCCCGGCGAGACCATCGAGGAGGCCTGCGCCCGGGAGTTGAACGAAGAGGCGGGCCTGACCACAGCTTCGGTGGCCTATCACTCCACCCAGCCCTGGCCCTTCCCCAACTCCCTGATGATCGGCCTGATCGCCCAGGTGGATGACGACAACGCGGCCCCGGACCAGACCGAGCTTTCCGAAGTGCGCTGGTTCACCAAGGCCGAGGCTCGCGACCTCCTGGCCGGCAAGATCCCCGACACCTTTGCGCCCGGCGGCATGGCCATCGCCCACCAACTGATCAAGGCCTGGGCAGAGAGCGACGACTAGGTCGTTCCGATAGGTGGCGCGCTGTTCAACGCCGCCGGCATCTATCCATCCGCTATCCTGGCCTGAGGTCTTCAGATCGGCCGCGGTCCCCAGAGGGCAGCCTTTACCGACTATGTGGCTATCCAAGCCGGACGCCCCGTAGCCCAGCGGGGCCAGCAAATCCTTGGTGCCCTACTGGCGGAGTGAAGGTCAGGCCCCATCACATACCCTCGACCGTAACCCCCCTGAAGGCGTGATGCTTCCAGGTTGAGAGCGTGATCAGCAGGAATTTCATTCCGGCGCACTGGGAAATGCGTTTCCTTTTTGTTCTTTACAACCCGTGAAAGTCTGGGTAGAGCGAGAAATAATCTAACGCAATAGGTTTAATATAGATCATGGGTGTCACCGCTAGTTGGCTTGCCGTGCAGGGGCAGGATCGCGAGGTGTATCTGGAGAGATTGGGACTGACCAAGGTCGGAGAATGTAGTGACCCTTTGAATGGCGAATACACCTGTGCTGAACTTCCCAACGGGTGGTTTGTGGTAGTCGCCAATGCGCGGCAGTTTGAGCTTATCCCTGCCCTCAAATCAGTTTCGGCCAAAGACTTTGTCCTCGGGGGGCAGATGGTTGAAACGGTCAATTTTTGCCAGCTCTGCGGCTATGAAGGCGGAGCCCAGGTCTGGTCGGTAGTTCATGATGTGGACATCGATCTGGATGGGGTCCAGGTTGCGGGTGACCCACCATCGGCCTTTGCTGAACTCCATGCGCAAGTGACAAAGGAGCTGGAAGAGGGCTCACGGGATGTGGACTATATGTTTGATCTGCCGCTAGAACTTTCGGGGGCAGTTTGCGGTTTTCAACCTTACGAATTTGAGTTTTTTGAATGGACGCAGCTTGTACGCAAAGACCAGCTGAGTAAGCGCGGCCCGGTATCCCCAGTCTCCCTACGCGCTGAAATGAACCGGGAACTTACCCCCTTTATGCAGGCACGGGGCTGGGAAGAAGATACAAGATTCGACCCCCATTTCGGTATCCCTTTTCGTCGAACGATTGGCAAAGATATTTGCAGCATTGAATTTATGTATGCGAGCCATCCTGAGCCGTGGATTCTGGTCCGAACCGAGACTCAAAACCTGACCAATGAGGAGTTTGGAGGCTCAACTTGGGGCGAAGAGGATGCACATCGACACATACCTTTTTGGAAGCGACTGCTTGGCTTAGAAAAACCGCCACCGCCACCACCCACGCAAGAACTCATCGTCGTCCAGATTGAAAAGGCTAAAAAACTCGTCGCCAAATTTGAAGCCCTAATGGAGAGCAGTTGAGCACGGCCAACACTCATCATTGCTCAGCGCTGCCCTTTACCCTTTGGGCCAGACGATCCCTCGGCACATAAGTCAAACACTCGACGGCTAGTCGGCATGTTGAGGCCACTCAAAATAAAGCAGCCACCGCGCGCTTATACAGATAGAGTTGTGCTCTACCCCCGATCCCGGAACGGGTCAGCCGGATAGACCCCCAGGATCTCGAACCGCTCGGAGAAGAACTGCAGTTCCTCGAAGGCCAGGGTAACGCCTTGATCTTCCGGGCGGCCGTCGACCTCAGCGTAGAAGACCGTCGCCGTGAAGGCCCCGTTCTCCATATAGCTCTCCAGCTTGGTCAAGTTGACGCCATTGGTCGCAAAGCCGCCCATGGCCTTGTAAAGGGCGGCTGGCATGTTCCGTACCCGGAAGACGAAACTGGTCATGCAAGGGCGAGAATGGTCGGGTGCCGGAGGCTCGGCTTCCGCCGTCATGATCAGGAAGCGGGTGGTGTTGTTATGGGTGTCCTCGATGTCTCGCACCAGAATGTCTAGGCCATAGAGCTCTGCGGCCAGAGCCGGAGAAATGGCCGCCCGGGTGGGGTCGGGATTAAGGGAGAGAAGCTTGGCCGCTAAAGCCGTATCGCCGACCGGCTCGGTGCGTAGCTTGAGCTGGCGAACCATCTTTCGGCATTGGGCCAGGGCAATGGGCATGGAGGCGACGGTTGTAATGTCTTCCAGCTTGACCCCCGGATTGGCCATGAGCTGGAAGTGGATGGGTTTGAACCGCTCGCCGATGATCTTCAAACCGGAGTCTGGCAGCAGGTGGTGCACATCTGCCACTCGGCCTGCGATGGAGTTTTCTACCG
>CAITHQ010000148.1 GCA_903892305.1 uncultured Alphaproteobacteria bacterium | reverse complement strand
GTCGTGTTGGGGCGCGTCGCCGCCGCTGGCTATGGCCCTTTCTGTTCGATCCATGAAGTTGAAGAGGTTCAAGCTGGCCTCGGATACGGGCCCGCCAATCGCGCCGATCGCGTCAATGTGACGGGCAGTGGCACGGACCTGGTGGGTGACATCCAAGCCCATCATCACCAAGGGTACGCCGGACGTCCCCACAAGCTGGGCTGCATGGGGGTCTGCGTAGATGTTATATTCTGCAGAGGCCGTGATGTTGCCACCCTCTGAGCGGGCCCCTCCCATTGCGGCGATACCGGCCAGTTTCCCGACGATGCGGGGCTCTTTGACCATGGCCACTGCCAGATTGGTCATTGGGCCCGTCACGGCCACAGTCACTATGCCGTCCGGGCGAGACATGATGGAGTCGATGATGAAGTCGACGCCATGACGGGCTTCGACACCTTTCCTGGGTTCGAAGATGGGCAGGTCCCCTAACCCGGACTGACCGTGGAAATGTCCGGCGTCGATCGGCGCACGCACCATGGGCCGTTCGCATCCCGCAGCGACCGGGACATCTTCGCGACCGGCAATTTCCCTTAGAATACAGGCATTACGAGCGGTCAGGGCCGCTGCGACATTGCCGGCGACGGTGGTGACGCCAAGGAGATCAATTTCATCCCGTGCGGCAAAGGCCAGGAAGAGGGCAATCGCGTCATCGACGCCAGGATCACAGTCGAAAATAAGGGCTGTCTTGCTCATAGGTTGAGTGTCCCTGATTTCGGCCATCGGCGGCAAGAGGGGGCTCGCTTTTAGATAAAAGTTCTGCTTTTGTTCTTATCGAAATGCCCAATCCTCCATCCTCTTCGCCGCCCCTGGGTTGGCGGGTCTTTAATGACCAATTGGTCCCTGACCTGACCGTCGGTGGCTATCTGGCACGAGGCCAAAGCGTAAGCGGGGCTTGCGATCAGCGTGACTGCCGGCGGCGGTTTTGGATCGACTTCGACAATTTGATCCGACGCGGCTATGCGCCGTTTCCGGTCAAGGAGTTGAAGGCCCTGTTGCTCTGCAGAAAGCCCGGGGGATGCGCCATGGGGTTTAAGGACAGCCTGGAGGGGTCTGGGCTGACCCTAAAGACGCTTAGCCGCTTTGCTGAGGTCAGGATTAGGCTCCGCTGCACAGGGTGCCGCTGGGAAAAATCCATCACGCCAGACCAGGCGTCGGCTCAGCTTAAAGCCACAGGCACGGGTGGCAGTGACACCCTCCATACCGATCTCTTGGCAAAGCTGTCGAAACCCTGCGCCAAATGCCGACAAACCGCTTGGGCCTGCGATGTGGTCTGGCCTCAGGCCAAGCCCAGCTGGCAGGGCAAGACCCGCACTGGACCACCACGTCCCGATGAAAAACCGGGCCAGGATCGCCTTAGATCTCGCTAGGCGACCGAATTTCCAGGCCGGACCCAAAAAATCACTCGCCAAGCCTGCGGGCGCCAGATTTATGACGCGGCGACAGTAAGGATTACCCATGGCCCCGCCGCTCGTTAAACCCCGCTATACCCTGATCCTGAAATGCCCGGACCGTAAGGGCGTCGTGGCCGCTGTTTCCAGCTTCCTGGCCGACAATGATGCGTCAATTGTGGAGTCCAACCATTTCAATGATGGTCTGGCCGGGCAGTTCTATATGCGAACCGTCTTCCATGCCGAGGGCGACATGCCCGAAGCTGAGGCCCTCAAGCAGGGCTTTGAACTGATCGCCCACCGGTTCCATATGACCTGGTCCCTGCACGACAATCAGGTGAAGCCCCGGGTCCTGCTGGCGGTATCGAAGTTCGGCCACTGCCTGTTCGACTTGCTGCATCGCTGGCGTGCAGGTCTGCTGCCGGCCGAGGTGGTTGGTGTGGTTTCCAATCACGATGATCTGCGCTCCTTCGTGGAATGGAGTGGGGTGCCCTTCCACCACCTGCCGATTACCGCCGCCACCAAGGCTGATCAGGAGGCGCAATTCTTGGGTCTGATCAACGAGCTCCAGGTCGATCTGGTCGTGCTCGCCCGCTACATGCAGATCCTCTCGCCGCAGATGTGCGAGGCCCTGGCGGGGCGGTGCATCAACATCCATCATTCCTTCCTGCCGGGCTTCAAGGGCGCAAAGCCCTACCACCAGGCCTATGATCGCGGGGTCAAGATCATCGGCGCCACCGCCCTCTATGTGACGACCGACCTGGATGAGGGCCCGATCATCGAGCAGGACGTCCAGCGGGTGGATCACAGCCTGGGGCCAGATCAGATGGTGCTGATCGGTCGGGATGTGGAGTGTGCCGTCCTGGCTCGGGCCGTGACTTGGCATTGCGAACACCGGGTCCTGGCCGAAGGTGGCAAGACGGTAGTTTTTGTCTGATCAGGCTCGACGGCTGTCTGCGGCCTGATTAGGTTGAGCCTTAAAATCAGGGAGAAGACCATGGCCAACGGCGAAATTTTAGATCCGCGTTTTGAAAACCTGCGCGGTGTGCTCGATGGCCATATCGCCGCCGGTTCCGATGTTGGCTCATCTTTCTGTGCAACGCTGGACGGCAAGACGGTGGTCGACATCTGGGGCGGTCATGCCGATGAAGCCAAGACCCGGCCCTGGGAAAAAGACACCATCATCAATGTCTATTCCACCACCAAGACCATGACAGCTCTGACCGCCCTGCTGCTGGCGGACCGGGGTGAACTGGACTTCGATGCCCCTGTCGCGCGCTACTGGCCGGAATTTGCCGCCAACGGGAAGGCCGACGTCAAGGTCAGCCATCTGATGAGCCATTCGGCCGGCCTGTCGGGGTGGAAAGAACCGATCACCGAGGCTGATCTCTATGACTGGGAAAAGGCCACCTCTTTGCTGGCGGCCCAGGCTCCGTACTGGGAGCCGGGAACCAAGTCCGGTTATCACG